>CAITZN010000280.1 GCA_903896915.1 uncultured bacterium | reverse complement strand
GAGTTAATTATGGCCATGGAAGAGGAGTTTGATGTTGAAATTCCCGATGAAGAGGCAGAGAAAATCGTAACTGTGCAGAATGCTATTGATTTTGTAACAAAAATTCAAGAATGAAACTTGGTGGACTAGTGTGAAACGACGGGTCGTTGTAACCGGAATTGGCTTGGTCACACCACTGGGTATCGGTACCCAGGAGACGTGGAATGCTCTGATCAATGGACAAAGCGGCATAGGGCCGATTACCCGCTTTGATGCATCTGACCAGGCTACACAAATAGCGGCCGAGGTGAAGGGCTTTAATCCTGAGGATTGGTTTGAGAAAAAACAGGTAAAAAATCTGGATGCCTTTGTCCAATATGCAGTCGCCGCTGCTGATATTGCCTGGAAAGACAGCGGGCTATCGATAACACCAGACAATGTGCATAGGGTTGGTGTTATTACCGGTTGTGGTATGGGTGGATTACCCACGATTGAGGAGTGTCATGGAATTCTCCTCAACCGCGGCCCTCGTAAAATTACGCCTTTTTTTATTCCTAGGGTCATTCCAAATATGCCGTCTGGGCATATATCTATGCGAATCGGCTGTAAAGGTCCAAATCTATCGCAAACGACTGCTTGCGCCGCCGGCACCCATGCTGTTGGTGAGGCTTTTCGTCATATCGTCTATGGAGATTGCGATGTGGCTATAACTGGTGGTACGGAGTCGGTTATATGTCCACTTGCAGTAGGCGGTTTCGGTGCGATGAAGGCTTTATCTACTCGCAATGATGACCCGCAAGCCGCTTCTAGACCCTTTGATCTTAATCGGGATGGTTTCGTTATCTCTGAAGGCTCTGGTATGTTAGTTCTTGAAGAGCTAGAGTCTGCTAAGCGCCGTGGAGCAGCCATTTATGCGGAGATCATCGGTTATGGCCAGACAAGTGATGCCTATCATATTGCTGCTCCTCCCGAGAATGGTGAGGGGGCGGCCCGTTGCATGGCTGTAGCCCTCAGGGATGCTGGTTTGAATCCTGAAGACGTTGATTATATCAATGCCCACGGAACGTCTACCCCACTCAATGATAAATGCGAAACGCTGGCGGTGAAGACAGTTTTCGGAGAGCATGCCTATAAATTGGCTATTAGTTCCACTAAATCCATGACTGGTCACATGCTGGGTGCAGCTGGTGGCATTGAGGCTGCATTTGCCGCTTTGACAGTGCATAATGGTATCATTCCTCCCACGATTAACCTCCAGACACCTGATTCTGATTGTGATCTCGACTATGTTCCCTTGACTGCCCGAGATGCAAAAGTGCGAGTTGCCATGTCTAATTCCTTTGGTTTTGGTGGTACCAATGGGGTTATTATTCTGCGGAAATATACCTAAAAAATTTTCTATTGGGATGTGATGTGAATATATCGCTAGGGTGCGATCACGGTGGTTTTTTATTAAAAAAGGAAGTGGAGCAGTTTCTTGTCAATGAGGGGCATGAAATCTACGATGTAGGATGCTATTCCGAAGAGTCGGTTGATTACCCTGAAATAGCTGATAAGGTCTGCAAAGAACTCATTGAAGGACGTTCTGCATATGGTATCCTTATCTGCGGAACCGGGATAGGTATGTCGATTGCTGCCAACAGGTATCGACAAATCCGTGCAGCCCTTTGCCATGAACCTTTCACCGCCAGAATGAGCAGAGAACATAATGACTCAAATGTCCTTTGCCTAGGCGCTAGAGTACTTGGCGCAGGTATTGTTTTGGACATCGTCAAAATTTGGCTTGAAACTGAGTTTGCTGGCGGGCGACACCTGCGAAGGATCACATTGATGGGGTAGGTTATTGCCTCCATTCGTACATATTCCGATACCGGCACGCTTTGACAAAAAGCTGCCGGTTTTTTTAATTATATTTCTGATTTGTATTCTTTTACCAAAATCATTGAAGGTAGCGTCATGAAGTGCCCCTACTGTGGTCATTTGGATAATCGGGTGATTGATTCACGTATTAACAAGGATAAGACAATCACCAGGCGTCGCAGGGCATGTGGGTCTTGCCAGCGACGGTTCACTACTTATGAGCGCATCGAATTGATGTTGCCGATGCTGATCAAAAAAGACGGCAGGCGTGAACCTTGGGATAGAGGCAAGATAGTAGTGGGATTGGAGAAAGCCTGTGAAAAATTGGCGGTAAGTATGGCCGATATCGATAATTTTGTCGATGCTATCGAACAGAAGCTCCAGGATTATGGGAATAAAGAAATTCCAACGAAGCAGATTGGTGAATGGGTTATGGAAGCTCTCCCCGCGCTGGATGAAGTTGCTTATGTCCGTTTTGCTTCGGTGTATCGCCAGTTCAAAGATGTAAATGAATTTATGGAAGAGTTGAAACTCTTTCTTGGAGAACAGGGGATACACTAACCTTACGCTACCCATGAAGAAAGACCATTTATACTATATGGGCCTTGCCCTGGAAGAAGCGAAAAAGGGGATAGGACGAGTTTCGCCTAACCCTGCGGTAGGTGCAATTATCGTTAAAGATGGGAAGATTGTCGGCAAGGGACATCATAAGAAAGCCGGTACGCCACATGCTGAAGTCCATGCCATTCTAGATGCTGGTCAACTCGCCAAAAGTGCAACCCTGTATGTTACACTCGAGCCCTGCAATCATACAGGGAGGACGCCTCCATGCACCGAAGCCATTATCCGTGCAGGAATCACTAGCGTTGTTATCGGTATGCTTGACCCCAATCCTCGAGTTACCGGAGGAGGGGCTGATTATTTGAAAACTCAAGGTGTTGCAATCAGTTGCGGTGTTATCGAGCAGCAGTGCAAAGAGTTGAATCATCCTTTTTTTAAACACAGCGTAACCGGGCTCCCATGGGTTGTCATGAAAGCAGGGCTGAGCCTTGATGGTAGGATTTCTTTTGCTCCAAAGCAAGGTGCTGCGCTAACCGGACCTGAATCAAGGAAATATGTTCATCAAATCCGCAATCACGTCGATGCTATTTTAATAGGTGTTGAAACTGCACTTATCGACAACCCCAATTTGACAACACGGCTGGACGGATTAGCAGAGACAAGAGATCCTTTGCGTATAGTTTTGGATTCCCGCTTACGGTTACCGGCGAATGCCCGTATGCTTAATCAAGAGTCATCTGCGGAAACATGGATATTTTGCAGTGAGCAAGCCTCTTTGGTAAAGGAGCTGCAATTGAAGCAGAGGGGGGTGAAAGTATTTCGTCTGCCGTCTGATGCGGATAAGCGGGTCGATCTGCTCGAGTTGCTTCGTTTTTTGGGAAGTAAAAATATTACATCAGTACTTGTAGAAGGTGGGGCACAGGTGCATGGAGCTTTTTATCGACAGAATCTTATCGATGAATTGCTTCTTTTTTATGCACCATACATCATCGGTGACCAAGGGACGCCTCTTGTCCATGGATACACCCTGAGTAATCGTTTAGAGGCGCCTCTTTTCAGTAGCACTTCGGTCCAAGTGTTAGGGAAGGATGTGCTGTTCAAAGCATTGTTCCAAAGATAACGGTAACGTTCATTGCGTGAACGTTTTAATCTCAGCCCATTTCTCCCTTAATGTTGCAGCATCGGCAAACCTGAGGCGGACATCCAGTTGTTCGTCTTCAAACGAGAGGCTGTGCTCTATAGTTATCCCGTCCGGGGGTTGTAACTCCTGAACTAGTTTTTTGAATTTTTTTTCAGCACCCGATTTGCCTGGAGAACATTTTTCATTCAGGCATTGCAACAAGCCATATATCCGTTGGGGACTGTTTTCCGAGTTTGTCGTCCCATCAACTGGCAACCATTTGTTGATGATTTCTTGGGCAGGTTTGTTGTCCCGCAGAACCAATTCAGTTACCATCTCAACCAGTTTATGCTGTTTTGATCCGCCAAGCCGATATGCGTTGATCAGGTTGACCAAGTGGCGTTGATCGTCGTGGGAGAGAAGTGCGAGATGTTTGCCTAATTTTTGAGAGAGGCTGCCACGATGTAGGGCAAGGATGGCTGTCGGTTCCAGTTGCAGGAGGCCGGTGAGTTCTTTAAGCTTGTAGCGTTGAGGCTTGTACCCCATCAGAGAGAGCAGTGACAGTAAATCATCTTCTGGCAAGGCAAGCTCAGCCTTGCTCAATAGATGCGCTTGAAGAATCGGACTTGACTGGGGCGATGAGAGATCATGCAGAATTTGGAGTGAAAATAAAGTGTCCGGTAGGATGGAGTGAGGCAAAACCTGGCAAGCGATTTTTTTTATGCCCGATTTCTTGATGGCTGCAAAATATGTGTACCCTGCGACAAGATGATAGAGATTTTCAGTTTGCTGCTGCACAAGTAAAGGATGTAATTGTCCGAATTTCTTCAGATTTCGAAACATTAGAGGGTCAATTGCTTCGTCGTGGAGTGAGCGGAGTACATCGTCCTGGAAATCAACTGATTGTAGGTCGATCATTTGAAAATGGTAGGCCGTTTGCTTGGGTAAAAAGTCTGTCATAATGGCTGGAAGTTATGCAACAATGGTATCGGCAAGCTGTATCCGTAGATAATATCTATCAAGTTTCTACTGATATTGTGCCGTGCAGTTGAAGAAAAAAGGGCGCCTCGGATGGGGCGCCCTGGTCACAAGGGATGGAAGGGAGGCTTTTAATCCGAATTAATTCTAGACCGAAGAATTCCTGATGGTTTGAAGGTAACCACTCGTCTCGCGTCAAGGGTCAGTTCGCTACCTGTTTGGGGATTTCGACCACGACGGGATTTTTTATCCTTGATGTTGAATTTACCAAATCCACTGAGCAGTAAATCATCACCGGTTATCAATGAGGATTTGGACAACGACAAAAAAGTTTCGACAGAATCTGTTGACTGCGATTTTGTCAGGTTAGGATGGGCCTTGTAGATTTGTTGTACCAGATCAGCTTTTGTAAGGGTCATTTCTTTACCTCCTTGTTAACGCGCAATGAGAAGTTTGACTGGGTCAGTTTTCTATATAATAGTAAATAAAACAATAAGTTGTCAATGATGTTCACGAGAGAAACGAAAAAGCGGATATTCCAGCGAACTGAGCTGCTGTGCCCAATTCTTCTTCTATTCGAAGCAACTGGTTGTATTTTGCTACTCTGTCACTTCGTGACGGAGCACCGGTTTTGATCTGTCCGGTGTTTAGAGCGACCGCCAAGTCGGCGATGGTTGTATCCTCAGTCTCGCCGGAGCGGTGTGATATGACTGCTGTATAGGAAGCCCGATGGGCCATGTCCACAGCATCTATAGTTTCGGTAACTGAACCGATTTGATTAAGTTTAATTAAAATAGAATTGGCAATATTTTGGGCAATACCTTTTTTTAGTATAGCGGTGTTGGTAACAAAAATATCGTCACCGACCAGTTGGATATTTTTTCCCAAGGCTTCGGTCAACAGTTTCCATCCGTCCCAGTCGGATTCATCCAGTCCGTCTTCAATGGTGATGAGAGGATATTTTTTGACCCAGTCCGTGTAAAAATTAATCATTTGTTCAGCGGTTTTCTTTGGAT
>CAITZN010000279.1 GCA_903896915.1 uncultured bacterium | reverse complement strand
TAATCGAGGTTGAGCATCACAAAATAGCTGGGTCCATTTCTCAGCATTCATTTGGCGCTTTGAAATCAAAAGGGGAAGCTTATCTCTAGGTACTATTGCTTTTAGGGCTCCACAAGCTATTACTGTCTGGGTGTTTTTGAATGTGCCTGGGGAAACCAGCGGTGCTTTAACAACTCCTGATTCTGCTTTTGCCACCACCTTGGAAAGTGGTATGGACGCAGCGGCAATCGAGGCGGTTTTGAGAAAATTCCGCCTGGTAAGGTTCATTGCCATTTACTGTTCCTCCTTGGTAAAAAAATCAATTAACTGTATTGACACCTCGAAAAATGGATGTCGAGCTTCTTTTATACTTTTTTCCAGAAATAGTTCAAACCATGGCCGAAAAAGGGTTTGCAGGAAGAGTTCTTCGTCTTCGTGTTTGGCTTCACCGGCCAATGCAGCCAAAAAATCGAGTTCAAAACTGATATGATCAGCTGGCTCAGTATCGCAGGCCAGATCATAGCCACGTTCGCGATAAAAATCTCTGGTTTTTTCCGTGGTTTTGCCGTTAAGACTGCCATCGCCGTCAAGATAGACCGAAGCATAGGGAGGCACGGTTGTCCGGGGGGAGGCGCTGATGAACAGCCGAGTGTATTCGGTTCGTAAATCATCGATAAGGTCGATGGATTGTGTGCGCCACTGACGGAGTGCAGTAAGTTCGTCTTGCCAATCGAGAGAGGCCAGCAGTGATTCCAAGGTGTCGAAAAAGTGGCTGTTGCAGAAAGTGGGATCGGGATAGCGCATGGTCAGCGCTAAAAAAGAATAGATGGTACTGAGAGTTGCGGCTTCGGTAACTGAGGCGTCTTCCTGGTCGATTGTTGTGCTTTGAACTGGCATTGGACCGTGTCTAATCTAATAAGAGAATTGGTGACGAGAAATCAGGATGAGCGTATCGGATATTTGGGGAAGATGGATGATGGGACAATAGCGTGGATTGCGATTGATTCCAAAATGTTGTTGAGGTTTTTTTATCCGGAGTGTCATCTGTATTTCTAAAATTTTCGGTCACACTGTAGCATATAATCTTTTATACTACAAGATACCTATACTTCTTGCTAAAGGTTTTGTCAGCCCTGGTCGAAAAGACGATAAGGGGAATTGTTTGTTCAGGGATGAAAAACAACTCTCTTTCGTGCTCGCCTCAAAATAATGATAACCAGGGAAGGTATGTCATGAAAATCGCAGAATCAGCCATCCAATTTACCAGTGCCCACACCGCCGTCGAATATTCCGAACGCCAGGAATCGCTTACCACCTGGCAACAGGGAAAGGAGCCCGTTAGGATTGATTGGGAGAATCGGCAGGATGTAAAAATGGAAGCCAAGGCAATGGCGCTTGCCGAGCAGGCTGTTAAGGTTTCCCTGTCAGTCGAGGGCCGGCAGAAAGTCACGGAACAAAATCAGACAGAACCTGTTGGTGAAGAGGACGGTTTGCTGACAGATCTCAACTTGCAGATTCTGAGAGCCTTTTTTGAGAAATTGACCGGGCGGAAGATGAAGTTTTTTGATTCCCGTTCTGTTGGCCAGCAGGCTGGTTCTACAGAAATACCATCCGCTATCAAACAAAACCCCGCAGCGCAACCTGGCGAGGGATGGGGGGTTCGCTATGAACGCCACGAAACCTACCATGAATCCGAAACCTCGCAGTTCAGCGCCCAGGGAGTGGTCCAGACCTCTGACGGGCAGCAGATAGATATCGCGGTGGAGCTGAATCTGAGTCGCAGTTTCACTAGCACCTTACATGAAAGTTTTCGTGCCGGTGACGCCCTCAAAGATCCTTTGGTTATCAATTTTTCAGGAACCGCCGCACAGCTGACCCCTGATAAATTTAGTTTCGATATCAATGCCGACGGCAGCAAAGAATATATTTCTTTCGTTGCTCCCGGTTCCGGTTTTTTAACTCTCGATGTCAATAACGATGGTATCGTCAACGATGGCAGCGAACTGTTTGGAGCCTTGAGCGGCGATGGTTTTGCTGAGCTGGCCGCTTATGATCGCGACCATAACGGGTGGATCGATGAAAATGATGCGGTATTTTCCCGTTTGCGGATATGGACGAAGGCAGCCTCCGGTGCCGATCAGTTGGTGGCGTTAGGAGCTAAAGGGGTAGGCGCTATCTATCTCGGCAGGATCGCTACCCCTTTTGCCATCAAGGATGGCAGTAATGAGTTGCAGGGGCAGGTTCGCTCCACCGGGATTTTTTTGCGGGAACAGGGCGGGGCAGGGACGGTGCAGCAGCTCGATCTGGTCGCCTGAGTGTCGCTTGGTGGTTGGCTCGCACGATGCGGGGTGGGTGGCAATGCCTTTGTTCCGATTTCAGACGTGTATCATAAGGTCTTGACGAAATGAACCGCAAGTTGCTCGGCTTTTTTGCAAGCCAGTCAGCATTGATGGAGGAGGACAAGGGGATGGTCTGTCCAGAATTCGGCAGTTTGGGCTATCAGGGGGGGGCTGCATGTCCGGCGACACAATCGACCCGCAATAACCGATAGGCGTTTTGAAAAACCGAGGCTCATTTTGGTTGGCAAGGTATGCTTCAAAGGAGGTGGTGGATTCTGGGTGTTGACTTTTGTTGAGGCCGTGAGATAATGCATGTATCTGTTTGCTTTGAGCGATTTTCTTGCTTCGCCTTGGAGGCCTGTTTCCCTTGCTGGCACAGGTTTCTTTTTGTCCAGGCCAGGTCATTTGGCAACTTTTGAGACGCTGGTCGAGCACCAGGGATCGCTGCACTAGCTGGACTCCAATGCGCTGATCTTCACTTTCAAGGTGCTGCCCCCGAATCTTCCGTAAAAGTTGATCAACGCAGTAGGTTGGTGATTGTGTTTGGGGCAAAAAGGTTTTGCTCTGTGCCTGTCGGAGCTGGAAGCCAAACCTGGATGTGACATCCAAAAATGCCCTTGTCCGTAGGCGTTCCACCTGCCGCTCGGCTTGCCGGTGGTTTCCCAGAAGCTGGTTCTGCTGCTGCACTATCCACTTTATATATCGATGCTGCAGTTCGATTATCTGTATAACGCCACCTTGAACAGATGGCAGAGCCTGCTGACTTCCGTAGGCGTACCTTCCGGGGACGTGCCCCTCTACGAGCCGATCGTCGACATCTTTCCGTTCCCTCCGCACCAGGTGAAACATGATTAACGAACTCGAAGGACGCGACGGATGAAGCAAACGCCATCTACCGTGCACCTGGAGCCAGGAGTATAAAACTGTGCAGACCATTTCTAACTTTCAATTGTCGGACGACCTCTATGCTGAGGGACGCACCCGTGTCTGCCGCGCCATAAATCTCGCCGACGGTCAGCCGGTCATCTTGAAAATCACGAGCAGGGAGTACTTGCACTCCGATGCCTTCGCCCAGTCTCAGCGGGAATATGAGGTCATCAACAGTCTGCAAGATATTGAGGGCGTCATTAAGGTCCATGGCCTGAAAGATGTTCAGGGATCGGTCGTTATCGTCATGGAGGATATTGGCGGCCAGCCACTTGCCCGGATTCTCGAGGCCGAGTCGATCGGTATCGAGGAGAAGCTGCGTCTGGCTCTCCGGATGGCCCATATTCTTGGCCAGATTCACCAGCATTTTGTTATCCATATGGATTTCAATCCGGCCAATATCATCTGGAACCGGACGACCGATGTGTTGCGGATCATCGATTTCGGCATTTCCTCGCAACTGAATGAGGAACGCCAGGAGTTCCAGAGCGTCAAGCAACTGAGGACCACCCTGGCCTATGCCTCTCCTGAGCAGACCGGTCGCATCAACCGGAAGGTGGACAGCCGCTCCGACTTGTATTCCTTGGGTATTACCCTCTACCAGATGTTCACCGGAACGCTGCCCTTCCTCGCACGGGAGGGTATTGAGCTGGTGCATGCCCATATCGCCCTGATGCCCCGTCCACCTCACGAGGTCAACTCGGATATCCCGCCGGTTCTGTCGCAAATCATCATGCGTCTGCTCGCAAAAATGGCGGATGAACGTTATCAGAGCGCCTGGGGACTGGAAAATGACCTGCGGATATGCCTCACCCAACTGCAAGACAGCGGACGTGTTGCCGACTTCCCGCTGGCTAAAAACGATGCCTCGAGTCAGCTCCGGATTCCGCAAAAGCTTTATGGCCGTGAAGACGAACTGTTGACGATTATGGCTGCCTTTGACCGGGTCGCCAAAGGGCAGGCCGAACTGCTGCTGGTCAGCGGCTTTTCCGGCACCGGTAAAAGTGCCTTGGTCCACGAGATCCACAAACCGCTGACTGAGAAGCACGGTAACTTTATTTCCGGAAAATTTGACCAGTATCAGCGTGACGTGCCGTTCTCCGCCTGGAAACTGGCCTTCGAAAAGTTCTGCGATCTGCTCCTCAAGGAAGAGGAATCCGAACTCGCTCTCTGGCGTACACGGATTGCCGAGGCCATCGGTAGTATCGGCAAGGTCATCACCGACTTCATCCCCTCCGTCGAATTGATTATCGGCCCCCAACCTGAGGTCCCGCCGCTGGCCGGCGAGCAAGCCTTTAACCGCTTAAATTACGTGTTCGGCAAATTTCTCCAGGCCGTGTGCCTGCACGACCATCCGTTGGTCGTTTTTGTCGATGACTGGCAATGGGCCGACGCCGGGTCCCTGTCTCTGCTCAAGTCGGTCATGGGCAATCAAAATATACAGTTCTTGCTGTTGATCGGTGCCTACCGTGACAACGAGGTGCATACCGCTCATCCCTTTGCCATTGCCCTCGATAGCATCAGGAAAGAGATGGGCACCGTCAACACCATCCATTTGTTGGGGCTGCGTTTGGGTGACGTCCATTGCCTGGTCAAGGATGCCTTGCACGGCTCCTCCGGGGTGGAAAACCTCTCCCGTCTGGTGTACGAGAAGACCCGGGGCAATGCCTTTTTTCTCGTGCAATTTCTGACCGATCTGTACGAGAAGTCGGCGATTCGCTTTTGCCCGGAAAGCCGTCACTGGATCTGGCAGCAGGACGAGATCGAATCCCGCAATGTGGCCGATAACGTCATCGACCTGATGACCGCGAAAATCCGCAGGCTGCCTGAAGGAGCGCGACGGTCGCTGGTCTATGCGTCGTGCATCGGCGACCGCTTCGAGCTCTCCACGCTGTCGGCCATCCTGGAGAAACCCGCTCATGAAGCGGCCGGGGAACTCGAGTTGGCGCTGCTGGAGGGCATTCTGGTGCCCCTCGGCCAGAACTACCGTGTTGCTCGCCAGCAAAGCAACACGGCCAATGCGCATTACCGGTTCATCCATGATCGTGTGCGGCAGGCGGCCTATGGCTTGCTGGACCAGAACGCCAGCGAAAAAATCCACTACGGCATCGCCAGCAAATGGGTGGCGGAATTTACGGATGAAGAGCAAGAATCGCATATCTTCGACATTGCCAATCAGTACAATGCTGGCCTGCGGTTCATCACCGACGCACAACAGAAAATTGATTTGATCCTTATCAACCTGAATGCCGGCAAGAGGGCGAAGAGTGCCACCGCCTATGCCACGGCGCTTCACTATTTCCAGATGGCGCTTGCGTTGCAGCCTCCGGATTGCTGGCAGTCGATGGCAAGCCAGACCGCCGAGCTATACCTGCTGGCAGCTGAAGTTGCTTTTCTCACCAAAGACTATGATTTAATGGAACTGTGGATCGACGCTTTCCTCGATCACCGCAGTGCCCCCCTGGACCGGGTTAATGCTTTTAAGATCAGGCTGCAGGCGCGTGTCGCCCAGAACCGCCTTTCCGAAGCCGTGGATGTGGCCCTGCACGCTCTGCGGCTGCTCAGCATAGATTTGCCGAAAGCCCCCACCGCCTCTCAGGTCATGGACGGATTGACCCAGACGAAAGCTGCCCTGGGGGGTAAAAGCCTGTCCGATCTTTACGCCTTGCCTGCCATGACCGACCCGACCAAGCTGGCGGCGATGGACTTACTGGGCCGGACCATCCCGCCCGCCTATTGGACCTCCCAGGAATTAATGGCGCTGACGGTTTTCCAGATGGTCCGTGAATTTATAGCCCATGGGTATTCCCATGATGCCGGATATGGTTTTTCCTGGTGGGGCATCATCGAATGCGCCATGCTTGGTAATATCAGGGAGGGGTGTGCATTCGGGGAGTTCGCCATTAATTTGGCGAAACAGCACCACCTCAATCTGCAGCAGCCTTTGTTTTTTGCCGCTTGGATTATCCGGAAATTCGAGCAGCCTCTCCGGGAGACCATCCCCCTTTTCGAACAAACCTATGCCCTGTCGTTGGAGAAGGGCGATTTTGAATACGCATCCTATGCCCGCAACAACTATATTCAGGCTTTGTTTCACACTGGTCGCAATTTGAATGTCCTGCTGCCGGAGATGGAGAAGGCGCACCTTGACCTTCAACGTTTCCAGATCGGCTCTTCTCTGTATTGGCACGCCCTCTGTTGGCAGACTGTCCTGAATTTGGTTAACTCCTCATCGCAGCCGCATGTGCTGGGCGGACCTGCCTATCACGAGGCTGAGTCTCTGTCGCAACACCTGAAGGTCAACGACATCAGCACCTTATTCCTGCTCTATGTCGCAAAGCTGATGCTCAGTTGCCTCTTCGCCGATCCGGTCAACGCACGGATCAACGCGGGGAAGGCCAAGGCCTATCTCAAAGGCGGCGTTGGCATGCACGCCTTTGTCCTCTTCCATTTCTACGAATCCTTGGCGCTGCTCGCCGATACCGATGGAGCCATCCTCAACGGCAGGCAACGGAGCATGCGCACCGTGGCGGCAAATCAGAAGAAGTTGGAGCACTGGGCCGCTCACGCTCCCATGAACTATCAGCACCATTGGTTGTTGGTGGAAGCGGAACGTCTGCGGGCTAGCGGAAAGTCAGACCAGGCCATGCGTTATTATGATCAGGCCATCGACCATGCACGGGCAAACGGCTTCCTCCATGAAGAGGCCCTGGCCTACGAGTTGGCAGCCCGCTGCTACAGCAAGCGTCAGCAGGATCGGCTGGCTACCTACTACCTCAAGCAAGCGCTCCAATTGTATGAGCGCTGGGGGGCATCGGCCAAATCAGCGCATCTGGCGGCGGAGTTTCCTGAGCTGCTGTTGATGGTCGTCACTGCGACAGATTCTCAGTGCTCGTTAGTTAGCAGAATAGGCTCTGTTGATCAGGTTGGGCGGACCTTCGGGAGTCAAGCAACTTCGGCCTTCGATCTTCTGGCTGTCACTCAGGCATCACTGGCGATTTCCGGCGAAATCGTATTCGGTAACATGATTAAGACCTTGTTGAAGATCGTTATCGAGCATTCTGGGGCTCAAAAGGCCCTGCTGATTTTGCAGAATGACGAGGGGCTGAGCATCCAGGCCCAAGGCCTGGCCGGGCAAACCATTGAGGTCGATGTGCGGGCCATCGCCATCAAGGACCAGGACGAACTGCCGCTCCCCAGGTCAATGATTCAATATGTCGGCCGGACCGCAAAATCGCAGGTTATTCAAGACGCACGTCAAGAAAATTTGTTCTCGCAAGACCCTTATCTGCTCCGAGATCAGCCTTTGTCGGTGTTGTGCGAGCCCATCGTTCGCCAGGGCAAGCTGGTTGGTATGCTCTATTTGGAAAATAACCTCTCCGTCGGTGCCTTTACCGACGAACGGATTGAGCTCTTGCGGTTACTGTCCGCCCAGGCAGCAATTTCCATCGAAAATGCTCTTCTCTACGCCGAACTCGAGGGCCGGGTCAAAGAGGAAACCTACGCCCTCAACCGTACCCTGACCGAACTCGACTTGATCCTGCACAATGCTTCGCTGGGGATAGCCACCATTAATCTCGCTCCAGACGGCCGACGGCAGATCGATCATACTAACCGCGCCTGGGCGGAGATCCTGGGCTATGGCCCAGGCGAGCTGAATGGGAAGGACAACCGCATTTTGTTCACCAACGAAGAGGATTACATGCGGGTGGGAAACGCTTACAAAGCATTCTTGCGCCGTGGCGAGATTTATCGAGGTGAATCCGTGTTGATGCGG
>CAITZN010000278.1 GCA_903896915.1 uncultured bacterium | reverse complement strand
CCGGATATCGGCGCGGATCTCCACCTTCAGTTTGCGTTTGCCGTCAGTGAGCAACACCTCGGTACCGGCGGGCAACGGTGCATCCACCCGGACAAAGCCGCAGCAGAGGCCGCGTGGCAAAAAAGGCTCGGGTCGTCCCGCCTCAGCCGGGGTGGCCAAGCTGACAATTTGTGAGTTAACCCGATCGATGGCCATGTCGGTGGTGCAGGTGAGGATGGTGCCGATGGGGCTGCCGCTGAGGTCAGTCACCAGGCTCTTGTCGCTGATCGTGATTTTCCTGGGGTCAAAGCCGGCAAAGGGCAGGGTGCAGGGAATCTTGTCGCTGGCCTGCAGGGCGGAGGCGCCGATGAAATCCTTGGTGAATCCGGTGGAGGTCTCGTCCCGGGGGAGGACGAACAACCAGGGGTTGCAGGCAAAGGTCCATGGGCCGATATCCTGATGGGAAAGCGGCAGGCCGGCGCCGGCTCGCAGGGAATCGCGTGATGCCAGTCCGCAGGGCAGGATGCCTTCAGGTTGCCCAGCGGTCAGAAGCATGTCCCAGAGTTTTTCGATCTGGCCAGGCGCCACAAAGAGTTCGAAGCCAAATTCACCGGTGTAGCCGGTACGCGAAACCATTACCGGGGTGGCGTCGAGTAGTTCCACCGGCTCAGCGGGCAGGAAATGCGGGTCAAAGGAGCCTTTGAAGGAGAAATAGACCATTTTCTCGAAGACTTGGGCAGGATTTTTGAGGATGCGACCAAGAATGCGAGCCGCCGCCGGACCCTGGATGTCCATTTTGCCCACTCGGTCCGAGAGGTCAAAGAGTGCTGCTTCCGGCTCTCCCTGGTTGTGCTGCTGCAGGTGGGCTGCTATGGGTGCGCCCATGGAGGCGTTGACCACGAGCATATAATCCTGCTCATTGCATTGGTAGACAATGGCGTCATCGATAACCCCGGCAGCAGTATCAAGGAAGACCCCGTAGACGCATCGGCCGGGGATCAATGGTGTTTTTTTGGGGCCGAGGCAGCTCTCCAGATCCTTGGAAAAACAGCGCTGCAGCAGAGGGCGGGCCGCCGGGCCATGCAGGGTGAGCACCGCCATGTGGCTGGTGTCGAACAGGCCGGCGCTGGTGAGCACTGTCAGGTGTTCGGCCTTGGCCCCGGAAGGATACCAGAGCGGCATTTCATAGCCACCGAAAGCGGCCATGTTGGCGCCCTGGGCAACGTGCCAGTCGTGCAACGGGGTGTATTTCATATTCTGACTCATGGTTTTTCTCCTGGTCTTGTTCCGTAGCGTGGTAGGAATGCGCTACGGTCTTGGTGCCGGGCGATGGAACTGTAAGGGTGAAAGCGTTTGAAGACGACAACGTATCGCTGGACCGGATAGACCTTTCGACCTGCTGGGGGTTCTGTGCCGGTGATCAGATTGCATGTACTGTACAGCCGTTTTTCAGAGTAATCACAGAATCAATAAACCAGGCTTAAAAAAAAATACCGAGGCTGTCAATGTCGATATGCGAATATGCTGCATTCGACCATTTGTGTGGACCTGCAAACGAAAAAAGAGGCAACCGATATGGAGGCTTTGGTGACAGGGTAAGCGGTGGGTAACCCTCCCGGGCGTTGCTCCGGCTGGTTTGCCGCCGGAGTAATCCTGGGAGGGGTTTTGAATTACTTCAAGGCGGCAAGGGCGGCGCTGTAGTTTGGTTCCTGGGCGATTTCCGGGACCTGCTCGGTGTAGATGACTTTGCCCTCACCATCGATGATGACAATGGCCCGGGACAGCAGGCCTGCGAGGGGTCCGGTGGTGATTGTCACCCCGTAATCCTTGCCAAAGGCTTGGTTGCGGAACACCGAGAGCGATTCAACATTTTTAAGGCCATCGGTCTCGCAGAAACGGGTATGGGCGAAAGGCAGATCAGCGGAAATACAGAGGACCACTGTGTTTGCCAGCTCGCCGGCTGCTTTGTTGAAGTGGCGTACGGAGGCGGCGCACACTGGAGTGTCGATGCTTGGGAAGATATTGAGCACAATCTTTTTGCCTTTATAGTCAGCAATCGTCACCTCGGAGAGATCGGTCTTGACCAAGGTGAAATTTGGCGCTGCTGATGCTTTGGCTGGCAGGTTGCCTATGGTTTCTAAGGTGTTGCCTTTCAGAGTGATTTGGGCCATGGATGATCTCCTTTTTTGGGTGTTAAATATGCCGTTCACGTGCCAGAATACAGGAGTCGTGATGGCAGTCCTTGATGCTATCAATAAGAAAAACACGTTGCCTCAAAGGTTAATCATTCTCTTTTTTCTGTAAAGCGGAATTGCCCGATAAAAAATAGAAGTTTTTTTTGGGAAAAGAGGAGCAGCGATCTGCCACCAAAAATATTTGGCGGCAGTCGTATCGCATCCGGGCAGGAGACGCCTTGTCGAAATGCAGTTAATGTCGCAGGTCGCACTGGTTTTTATAAAAAAAATACTGAACGCCTTGACTGTGAACACCGCTTTGCTATAAGATTCT
>CAITZN010000277.1 GCA_903896915.1 uncultured bacterium | reverse complement strand
GGTTCGATTCCGACCTCCGGTACCATTAAATATCAAAGGGCTTGCATGGTCTTCCATGTGGGCCCTTTTTTGTTTGTATGTCTCTGTCCGGTGCCGGTCAGGTTGAAAATCTGGTAATTGTACCAAGCCCATCAACACGACAAAAGCTTGAGAACCGAAGCAATTCGCTCATTGGTAATTTCAAAAGGTAAAATTTATGAGTAAAAGTGATGTAGTTGTTTATGAATGTGAAACATGCAAAGACGAAAATGCCATCATGTGCCCCCATTGCAATGGAGAAGGCGAGAATCCTGAGGAGTTAGGTTTGCCCTGTGACTTTTGTGAAGGAGAAGGCGAGATGCTGTGCCCTGACTGTAAAGACGGGCGCAGGGGGTAAAACTGAAAATTTGAATTGACGGGGAGTACACCCGGCGAGGTGCATACGCGAAAACCTTCCAGTCTTGGCCTACGATATTAATTTGGCAGTCCTGTCAGGTTTTCGGGGATGCTGGCTGGTGGCTTTATCGGCTGGATATGAGGACATGGGAGCATGCCATAGTCAGGTGTTGCGCAGGGAAAGCGCGATCCTTTTCCTTTTGGCATCCACCTCAAGTACCCGCACCTGTACCTGCTGCCGCACCTTGACCACTTCTGCCGGATCTTTGACGTAACGGTCGGACAACTGACTGATATGGATCAGGCCATCCTGATGCACGCCGATATCCACAAAGGCCCCGAATTTGGTCACATTGGTGACAACACCAGGAAGGAGCATGCCAATCTCCAGATTTTCCAACTTCTCAATCCCTTGCGCAAAGGCAAAGGCCTCAAATACTTGCCTTGGGTCGCGACCTGGTTTGCCGAGTTCGGTCATGATGTCCTCTAAGGTCGGCAACCCGACCTCATCATCAACGTATCGATCGAGGTCGATCTGCTGCCGTAATTTTTCCTGCTGCATCAGCTCCGCCACACTGCAACCGCAATCCCTGGCCATTTGCTGAACGATGCCATAGCGTTCCGGATGCACGCCTGAACGATCCAGGGGGTTTTCACCATCATGGATACGCAAAAAACCGCCACATTGTTCAAATGCTTTCTTGCCAAGGCGTGGGACCTTTAACAGTTGCCGCCTCTCAGTAAACGGGCCTTGTTCACTTCGGTAGGCAAGGATGTTGGCTGCCAACGTTTCCCCAAGTCCGGAGACAAAGGTGAGCAGTTCCTTACTGGCGCTGTTCACTTCGACCCCGACCTTGTTGACGCAGCTGACAACCACATCGTCCAGGCTTTGCTTGAGCGCTTTTTGATTAACATCATGCTGATACTGACCGACGCCGATAGCCTTCGGGTCCAACTTAACCAGTTCCGCCAAAGGATCCTGCAATCTTCGCCCGATGGAAACAGCCCCCCGGACCGTGAGATCGTGATCGGGAAACTCGGCGCGTGCCACCTCTGAGGCGGAATAAATGGAAGCGCCGCTTTCGTCGACCATGGTGATAACCACGTCAGTCGGAAGTTCTAAGCCACGAACAAAGGATTCGGTCTCCCGACCCGCAGTACCGTTACCGATGGCGATGGCCTCAATATGGAAACGTTTGCACAGCTGGAGCACCGTTTGCGCCGCTTCTTCCTGTTGTTTTTGCGAGAGTGCTGGATAAATGGTGCAAAAATGGAGCAACTCTCCCTGGCTGCCCAGGCAAACCAATTTGGCCCCGGTCCGAAACCCCGGGTCCAAGGCCAGGGTGCGCTTTTGACCCAGCGGGGCCGCCAATAGCAACTCCCGCATATTTTCTGCAAAAACAGTTATGGCTTCCAGGTCCGCCTGTTTTTTCAAATTGCCTCGCAGTTCATTTTCTAGGGAAGGGGCGAGCAGCCGTTTATAGCTTTCCTCAACGGCAAGGGCCACCTGCTGCCCCGAAAAGTCATTGGAACGAACAGCGTGCCGATGCAGAACCTCCAGCGATGCTGCCTCGGGAGGGCGAAAGGAAAGGTTCAGCATTTTTTCATTTTCACCGCGGAACATGGCCAGCAATCGATGGCCTGCCACCTTGCCGACGGGCTCCTGCCAATCAAAGTAATCCCTGTATTTGCTGCCGCTCTCCTCCTGGTTTTTAAGCACTGTTGCGGTAACCATCGCTTTCCGCTGAAAAATGGTCCGGAGCCGAGAGCGGAGTGAGACATCTTCGCTGATCCATTCGGCAATGATATCGCGGGCACCATCGAGAGCCTCTGCAACCGTCGTCACCTCTTTCTCTTGATTGACAAACGCTTCAGGCTTAACCTGCTGGGTATCCTGGGCATAGAGTATTTTTGCCAGAGGCTCGAGCCCTTTTTCTTTGGCTATTTGGGCGCGGGTTCTTCGTTTCGGACGGTAAGGCAGGTAGATATCTTCAAGG
The DNA here is from genome assembly GCA_903896915.1 of uncultured bacterium. GTDB lineage: Bacteria > Desulfobacterota > Desulfobulbia > Desulfobulbales > Desulfobulbaceae > Desulfobulbus. The sequence continues at coordinate 552 of CAITZN010000277.1, read as the reverse complement.
GTAGCAAGGTCAGCAGCCCCGTTGACCGCCCGCTGCAGGGTATCGTTCAAGAGGTCCCGTTCTCCCAGCGATGCAAGGATGGCGGAACGACGCTTTTCCAAGTCGGCCAGTTCGCCTCTGCGATCACGAATAGCGGTGATCTGCACCTCATCAAGAGAGCCGGTGGCTTCTTTCCGGTACCGTGCAATAAATGGAACGGTGGCGCCATCATCCAGCAGGGCAGAGACGGTGTCCACCTGTTCGGACGTTATCTGCAATTCGTTAGCAATGATCTGTAGGTAGTTTTGCATCATATTTCTCTGAAAGCGATCTTCTCTCTTTCATTATATTGTGATTGGATCTTTATTTAGCTCAGCATAACGTATTTTATGAAGATAAACATAATTAGGGAGACATGATGAGGGCTAGTCAATTTTGTTGTAAATATATTAATATATCTTTGTTTTTGTTTGCAATCTGTTCAGCCGTTTTCTTATGCGGATGTGCACAAGAGAGAGTTTGGGCAAAAAAGGGGTTGAATCAAAATGAATTTGATCAAGATTTAGCAAGATG
>CAITZN010000276.1 GCA_903896915.1 uncultured bacterium | reverse complement strand
GGTTACACCAACAAAAAGATCCTCTGGGTCGACTCGTATCATCAGGGATACGAGTGGAGCGACGAGATTGAGAAGGGTATTCGAGAGGTGCTCTATGAGACTGGAGTCAATCTAAAAATCGTTCGCATGGACAGTAAACGCAACGATACGGCAACGTATGGATGGGAAGCGGGCCTTAGGGCCAGGGATGCCGTTCAGGAATTCAAACCGGACGTCGTGATTGCCTCGGACGATAACGCCCAGAAATACCTGGTCGTGCCCTTTCTTAAGGGCAGCGACTTGCCGGTTGTTTTCTGCGGGGTAAACTGGGATGCGTCAATTTATGGATACCCGACTACCAATATAACCGGAATGATTGAGGAAGATCTTGTCCAGGAAATGCTGAAAAAGTTTCAACCCCATGCCCGGGGAAAGCGAATCGGTTACCTCGCCGGTAATGTGGAAACGGAAAGAAAGATCGTAGATATTTATAACAAACGGTTTTTTGACGGGGAGATGAAAACTTATCTGGTCAACAGCATGGATGCCTTCGAGAAAGCCTTTCTCCGTGCCCAAGAGGAAGTCGACATGCTCTATATCTCTAATTATACCGGAATAACCGATTGGGATCCCGCCGCGGCAGAAAAATTTCTCTTCAATAACAGTAAAATTCCCACCGGTTCACACAACAGCTTCATGGCACCTTACGTGCTGTTTACTGTCGCCAAGCTACCACTGGAACAAGGAAACTTTGCTGCCAAGACAGCCCTTCGAATTTTTGACGGCCTATCACCCGCTCAGATCCCTGTGGCGGTAAACGAACTCAATCACATAACCATCAATCTGAAGATGGCTCAGGCGGCGGGTTTCGTTTTGCCCGCTTCCCTTCTCAAAGGGGCGACGATTATCGGCCAGAAAACGCTGCAGCAATAAGGACGAAACAGCTCCCTTCAGGCAGGAAAACATAAACAAGGCCACATGAAGATCAAATATGAAATCAACCTGGTATCCCTGGGAATCTTGGTGGCAGTGTCTTTGGCCATTGCCTTCGCCGGTGTAACCGCCCTCGACAAGGTCACCAGCGAACTCAATCAAAAGCTCATGACCAATGAGGTGAAAAATCTGGTGGCGAAGATTCATGCGGCGCACCAGGTACTGCGAGACAATCGGGTCGACAAGGTTGACAGCTACATTGAAAGGACGAAAGCAGAACAGATACAAGAGCTAACCAAGTATGCTTTTGGCAAAACTGGCAAGCTCAGGATCATTGAGCTTGCCGATCGCATGGTGTTGCCCAGAAGTTCTTTGCCGGAGGATGCCCTTCCGGCAACCTGTCTGGCTGCGATCGCCCAGCAAAAAAACGGTTCATCCGCATGTTCCATCAACGGTATAGACCAACTTTTATGCTATGAAATCTACAATGATTGGAATTGGACGGTCGTGCTCTCGTTGGAAACTGCCGAAATCCTCCAAGCTCGTGACAAATTCCTCGGCAATGTCGTGGCAATCCTTCTGGCAAGCCTGATTGCCGGAACCATTCTGCTGCTCTGGTTTACCGGGAAAATCGTCAAACCTGTCAGGCAACTGGCTGCGGCAGCAGTCAGCGTAAGCAATGGTCAGTGGGATGTTCCCCTGCCAACCCCGAAAGGAGAAGGAGAGATCGCCCAGCTATCTCGAGCCTTCCAAAGCATGGCGCTTAACCTTGCGGACACCTACCAAAAATTGCAGGAGAATCTGCAACAGATCGGCGAATCACGGGAAGAGTTGAACAAACGCAAAATTTTTCTCGAATCGGTCTTGTACCATGCACCGGATGCAATTATCGCCTTGGATGCCGAGCACCGTATCCTCGACTGGAATCCAGGCGCCGAGAAAATATTCGGTTACACTCCGGATGAAACACTCGGCAAGCAACTGGACGATCTTCTAGCGCACCACGAAAACCATGCTGAAGCCGGTGCCATAACCAAACAGGTGCTTTCCGGCAAGCGTGTCGAGGCCTTCGAAACGATACGCTACCATAAGGACGGTTCACCGCGGCATGTGATCGCTGCCGGGACCCCAATCATGATAAACAACAGACTCACAGGTGTGGTTGTCGTTTACACCGACATCACCACCCGGGTAAATGCGGAAGAGGCTCTTCATCGTGCCCAGAAAATGGAGGCGATTGGTACATTAGCCGGGGGTATCGCCCATGATTTCAATAATCTTTTGGCAGGTATCCAAGGTCATGCCTCTCTTATGACAGTCGATCAATCGATGCCTTCCGGCCACCTGGAACATATTGCGGCCATTGAGACCTATGTCAAAAGCGCCACGGATCTGACTGCTCAGATACTCGGCTTAGCCCGGGGTGGGAAATATGAAATCAAACACATCGACATCAATGTACTGCTGCACACTAGTGCGACTATGTTCGGTCGCACCCATAAGGAAATCCGCATCCATAACCAGACGCAGCCCACACCTCTGGTCGTCGAAGCTGATAGGCGGCAGATTGAGCAGATACTGCTCAACATCTTCATTAACGCTATGCATGCCATGCCTGGTGGCGGCGAGATATTCATAAAGACTTCGGAAGTTCGTGTGGATGATGCCTTTAGCAAGATCCATACGATAAAAGCAGGCAGCTACGTAAAGATCTCCATCACCGATACCGGTATCGGTATGGACAAGGCTACGCAACAGCGGATCTTTGACCCGTTTTTCACTACCAAGGAAATGGGGCGGGGATCTGGACTAGGGTTGGCATCGGCATTCGGCATCATTAAAAATCACGGCGGGACGATAACTGTCTCCAGTGAATTGGGACACGGAGCATGCTTTAATCTTTATCTACCCTTGTCGGATAATTTCCCGGAGCAGGAACAGGAACCGACGGTGGATACTCGAATTCAGCAAGGATCCGAAACCATTCTCTTGGTAGATGACGAAGAAATAATCAGAACCGTGGCCTGCGAGATGCTCGAACATCTCGGCTACCAGGTGGTCGTCGCGGCAAACGGGGCGGAAGCTGTGGAGACGATAACCCGTCGAGGCGACACCATCAATCTGGTAATTCTCGATATGATCATGCCGGACATGGACGGCGGCACAACCTTCGACCGTCTTCGTGCCATCATGCCAAGGATTCCGGTGCTGCTTTCCAGCGGCTATTCGCAAGATGGCAAGGCCATCGACATTATGCAAAAGGGATGCAACGGCTTTATTCAAAAACCGTACACTCTCTCAGGATTGTCGCAAAAGATCCGTAGAATATTCGAGAGCGTTGAGGAATAACACATTGACATCAAAGCATGATATCAAGAAGGAATCGCTTAAGGCTTCCTGACGAAATCCTCCAGTTGGGGGGGCACCATACAGCAACCGGTCATGCAGTCGCCGATTGTGTTGATCTCAGCCTCCTCGAGATCGATTAGGGCAGCAATAACATCCTCTGTGCTCCTGCCCGAAAAAATCCCTTCCGGGGTGAACCAGCCCACCCCTTCCCGGAATTGGAACCGGCTGTTCACCTGCTCTTTCTGCTGTGTCAGCGGCAGGTCGATGAATTTATCGGCATGCATTTGCGTTTCCCGCAATTGAGATGAATGGTGTGATGTCATGAGAATGGTGCCATCTTCTGGCAGCTCTCAGTTCGTCTACCAGCCGTTTTGGTTTGGTTCGAGTTTGCCCAGGAAAATTTTGGTGCAAATGAGGATGTTGCGGGGGGTATCACCTGCCTGAATCCGCAGTAGTCCTTCCCTGATGATGATCTTTTTCAGGAGTTCCCGGCCGTTGGATTCGTTGTAGTAGATGTCCGAATCCAGAATGTCCTGGACGTTCTCCGCCTCGGTTTTATCGACTATCAGTTGGATACCCAGTTTTAAAAACGGATCCTTGATTTGCGGCAGTTCGCTTTCAAGGGCGAGCAGGCCTTTTTTGAGGGCAATTTCGCCCAGGT
>CAITZN010000275.1 GCA_903896915.1 uncultured bacterium | reverse complement strand
TAACCGCATATTGGGGCAAATCGTCGATCCCGAAAAATTCGAATTGCAACCCCTTGGCGTTGGTTCGGACGCGGAACATGGTTTCAATATCGTACAGCAATCTGTGCAGATCAAAGGTGACGGGCTCGATGGTGATGCGCCGTGCCTCTATTTTGGCAATATCGAGAACCTCGTTAATCAAGGCCAGCAGGTGCTCGCCGCTCCGATTAATGGTCTGCAAATATTCTCTCTGCTCGTGCTGCAAAGACGCATCCCGCTGCATCAATTGCGAATAGCCCAAAATTGCGTTCATCGGGGTTCGCAGCTCATGGCTCATATTAGCCAGAAAAACGCTTTTTGCCCGGTTGGCGTTTTCGGCAGCCTCCTTGGCAGTCCTTAGTTCAACTGTGCGCTCCTCAACCTTGCGCTCCAAAGAGGCATGCGCCTGTTGTAAGGCTGCCTCCGACTGACGGCGCACCTGAATTTCCTGCTGCAGGGAGACGTGGTACGAGGCCAGCTGTTCCATGAAATCATTAAAGTAATCGGTTAAGCGTCCAAATTCGTCCTGAAAGGTTTTGGTCAGCCGGGCCGAATAGTCGCCGGCGCTACCGGCCTGGAAGCCCTGGATCAATCTGTTGAGAAAGCCGGCGATATAGGAAGAGTACAGATAGGTCAGCACAAACAGAAAAAACAGGGAACCAATAAAAATTGCGCCGAATATGTACCGGATATACTTCAACGGTTCATAGAATTCTTCAACATAGCTGGAGGAAGCGACGATCCAGTCAAACTCGGGGATGTAATTGAAAAATACCAATTTTTCCCGATATTCACTCTCGTCTGGGTTCCGCCAAGTGTAGATGATCTTGCCGTCTTTCTTTTCGATCATCTCCTTAACGAACTCTCGTCCCTTGTGATCCTTCGCATCTAAAATATTTTCGGTAAGCACCGGATGGGCAACCACGTTGCCCTTGGAATCCAGGATATAAGGGTATCCGGTTTTGCCAAAACGGATTGAGAGGATACTATCGCGGAGATCGTCTATTTTGATGAGTTTATTGAACTCCTCCCGGTAGGAAGAAACGGAGATGATCCAATCCCAGGGCTGAAAATAGGTCATATACAAGGCTTTCGCCCGTATATTGGTCTCTCCAGGGTTTTTCCAGTCATACTCAATATAGCCTTCCTTTTTTTTCAATTGCTCCTGAATAAAACCATATCGGGTCAGTTCGGCCCCGTGCAGTGCTGCTACAGGATGGACCTCGATAATCCCTTTACTGTCGAGGCAATAGATATAACCAGTTTCGCCGATGCGCTGGCTCAGCAAAACAGACATCGCTCGCTCTCTCGCATCGTTCTCGCTCAGAACCCCCTGCTGATACAACCGGTATGATGCCTCAACAATATCTCGGTTCTTTTCCGCCACTGCCCGAAGGTAGTTTTTAATGGAAGCATCGGCGGCAGTCTTGACCATGCTGAGGATCGTCTTGGTGGTATTGTTCAGCTCGCTTTCTATGTTGGCCTCAATGGTCCTGCGCACTAAGGGATAAAGGATCAGAGCGCCTGTTACAAAAAACAGAACAAATGGGGTCAGATACCCGAGCAGCAGTTTTGATCTGATGCTGAGACTGCCGATATGTTTCAAAACATCATGCATAGTATGGTTAGATCTCTTTCAATTGCGTCTCTTTCAAATGAATACTCCACAGGTCAAGGCACTGTAGTGCCCTATCCGGCCTGACGTCATAACCGGGATAACCATGCAAAAAAATCCGGAAACGATAAGCCTAACGTATTGTGAATATTTTACCATTTCTATGGCTCATCCACAAAAAATATCTGAAGCGTCCGCGTTTCCCTTCCCTGAAGACCATCACACTTTCAATCCCCCCTTGATTTCCTTCGGAGTATCACGTTCAGTAAAAAAGAGACTACCATTCTTTCTGCGATACAAAATCCATCTTTTGGGGAGATGCAATGAACCGGAGAATTGTTCTGGCATACGATGGTTCAATCAACGCAGACTGGGTTTCCCGCTACGCCATGCAGATGGCCGCCACCTTCCCTAGCCATCAGTTGCTTCTTGTCCACGCACTCGACGGCTCCTGTTCCCGTGAACAAATCGAGGGTAAATTCGCTGCCATTACCGCTGAGTGCAGACAGCACAGTATCGAATGCCACAGCGCCCTCCTGGAGCTAACCGGCGATGTTTTTACCACGCTCCTTCAGGCCATCCCGCCGGGTGAGCACAGCTACTGCCTGTGCGGGGCTCGAATCGCTCCCCGCGGCCGGGGTTTTCTCGCTGGCACCATCTCGGACAAACTTCTCCGCTGTGGGCAATTCAATGTCATGGCTATCCGGGTGGTCAGCCCCGGACTGCTTGGATGCCCCCGCACCTTGCTCTTTCCCCTCGCTGGCCATCCGCGCGGATTTAAAGCCGCCAGGCCCTTTTTGCAGATGCTCGCTGCCTCGGTGAAACGACTCTATCTCCTCAGGGTGATGGCTGTAAATCCCCTGCATTTCCGCTACATCTCGTCACTAGCCGCCAAAAAAAAGATTGCCGATGGCTATGACTACCTGAGTCGGGTCGCAGCGGAGATCCGAGAGCAGGCCTCCGGCTTTGATTGGCATTTTGACCGCAATGTGGTGCTCTCCGACGACTGGGCCAAGGAAATCCTCATCCAGGCCGGTAAACTCAATATCGCCATGATCCTCCTGGGAGCGACGGAACGAAATCTGCCTTCGCGTTTCTTCTATGGCAACAAGATCGAGCAAATCCTCCGCAACACCACCTGCGACGTCGGGGTCTATCGGGCAATATGAACCAGCAACCCGCCCATATCGGCCAGATTCCTCCAGAACAGGTCTATGCCTCTCTGCATACCCGGCCCGTGGGGCTTAGCCCGTCCGAGATAGCAGAGCGATTGGCCCATGTCGGCCCGAACCGTTTCGAGATCGTTGACCGATGGAAGCTGCTGCGCACGCTGGCGCGACAGTTCACTAACTTTTTCGCCATTCTCCTCTTCCTCTCCGCAACCGTCTGTTTTATTGCCCACCGGATCAATCCAGGCGAGAACATGACCCTGCTCGGCTGGGCCGTTATCGGGGTTGCGCTTTTCAATGCCCTCTTTGGTTTTTCCCAGGAATATCGGGCAGAAAAGGCCATGGAGGCCTTGAAGCAGTTCCTGCCCCATCTCGTCGAGGTCTGCCGCCAGAATCGAATTGACCAGATACCTGCTGAGGAAATCGTTCCCGGCGATGTAATCATCCTCTCCGAAGGCGGTAAGATTCCGGCCGATGTGCGGATAGTCGATGCCGAGAGTCTGATGGTCAACAACGCCCCGCTCACTGGTGAATCGGCTGCTATCCGCATCTCCGCGTTGGCCCTGACCAAGCCCCTGGAAGAGTGCGAAAATATCGGTTTTGCCGGTTGTACAGTGGTGAAAGGGACCGGCCGAGGCGTTGTTTTTGCCACCGGTCTGCGCACCCGGTTCGGCCGCATCGCCAACCTTTCCCAGACCATCCGCCACACTCGTTCCCCTCTGGAACGTGATATTTCTCACATGGTTCGGATACTGACCGTGATTGCCTGTACCATGGGTTCCGGGTTTTTCATCTACGGAGTCCTGAGCGGCAAACCCCTGTGGGTAAATCTGGTGTTTATGATGGGTATCATCGTCGCCAACGTCCCAGAAGGCCTCCTGCCGACCCTGACGCTTGCCCTGGCCATGGGCAGCCTGCGCATGGCCAAGAAAAAAGTGTTGGTCACCAGCCTCAATGCCGTAGCCTCTTTAGGCGCGATCCATGTCATCTGCACCGATAAGACCGGCACTCTCACCCTTAACCAGCTGACCATCACGCAGATGATTGACCCGCGTTCCGGGGAAGAAATGACACCAACGCAGGAACAGGAGCTGGCAACACTGGCCCTTGGCTGCTCCGATGTCCGCCAGTCAGCGGAGCAGTTGCTCGGCGACCCTCTGGATGTGGCTGTCGCTGAAAAATGGATCGAACTAAGACAGGGAGGTCTGGCCAAAGCACAGCAGGAGATTGTGCACAGCTTTGCCTTTGATGTTGAACGGCGGCGATCCGCCGGTATCGTCAACCACGGGGACAAGCGACTGTTTGTGGTTAAAGGAGCCTTTGAAGCAATCCGGCCTTTGGTGGCATCAGTTGGCGTTGCCGGTATCAGCGAAAAACAGTGTCAGGAAACACCGCTGACAGCACAACTGGTGACGAGCGAAGCAATCATGCAGCAGCTGGCTGCCCAGGGTTTACGGGTCATTGCCGTTGCCTATCGACCGCTGGCAACCGAAGAAGTAACGAAAGGATCGGCAGATGAAGACGTGCTGACGCACCTTGAGCAGGACCTCATCCTCGCGGGTTTCATCGGCATCGAAGATCACCGTCCCGCCCAGGCCATTGGCGGTAACGCCTGTGCCGCTGACACTGACGTCGCCGGCCTGCACCGCGCTTCCATCGCCGCTGGCGGCCGAAAGCGTCCAAGCGACGGTCGATGTCGAATGCAAGCTGGTCGAGTCGGCGGCACGGGTGACCACGAAGGTCACCGTACCGGGCGGCGTTCCAGCCGGCG
>CAITZN010000274.1 GCA_903896915.1 uncultured bacterium | reverse complement strand
TCAAAGGCAGCCAAGAGCTGCCTTCCTCTTTTTCCTGCGCCAGAAAGGTACCTATATGAAAGCTCCCCTGAGTAAACGAACCAAATTTATTTTCATTACCGGCGGTGTCCTTTCCTCACTCGGCAAAGGATTGTCCGCCGCTTCCATCGGTAGTTTGCTCGAAGCCAGGGGCTTAACCGTTACTTTTCAGAAGCTCGACCCGTACATCAATGTCGATCCCGGCACCATGAACCCCTTCCAACACGGCGAGGTCTATGTCACCAACGACGGAGCCGAAACTGACCTGGATATGGGTCACTATGAACGCTATACCAACGCGGTCATGGGCCAGAAGAACAACTACACTTCCGGCCGGATTTATTATTCGGTGATCATGAAGGAGCGCCGCGGTGAGTACCTGGGAGGCACGGTGCAGGTCATTCCCCACATCACCGACGAGATCAAGGAGGCGGTGCTGCAGCTTGACGGTAGCGCCGATATAGCCATCATCGAGATCGGAGGCACGGTCGGCGACATTGAGGGCTTGCCCTTCATCGAGGCCATTCGCCAGTTGCGCAGCGACTTGGGTAGAGACTATTCCCTATTTATTCATCTGACGCTCGTTCCGTATATAAAGACTGCCGGCGAGGTCAAAACCAAGCCGACCCAGCATTCGGTGAAGGAACTGCTGGCCTCGGGCATCCAACCCGATATCCTGATGTGCCGTTCAGAGTCGTTGCTCACCGACGAGTTGAAGAAAAAAATAGCCCTGTTCTGCAATGTCGAGGCCAAATCGGTCATTTCAGCTGTTGATGTCGAGTCGATCTACGAGCTGCCCTTGCGTCTCCACAACGAGGGCGTCGATGACCGCATTCTCGAAAAACTAGGGATCTGGACCGGTGCGCCGAATATCGAACCCTGGGAACAACTGGTTCACACCATCAAAAACCCGAAAGGAGTGGTGACCATTGGCGTCACCGGCAAGTATGTCGACCTGACCGAGTCCTACAAGAGTCTGCATGAGGCCCTGATCCATGGCGGCATTGCCAACCAGACCAAGGTGGAGTTGCTCTACATCAGCGCTGACGGCCTTGAGGACGGCACGGAACTCGCGAAGCTTGACGACTGCGACGCCATCCTCGTGCCCGGCGGATTCGGCAGCCGCGGCATGGAAGGCAAGATTCGGGCGGTGACCTACGCCCGCGAAAAGAAAATCCCCTTTTTCGGCATCTGCCTGGGGATGCAGCTGGCTGTCGTCGAGTTTTCACGCAATATTGCTGGTATTGAAGGCGCCCATTCGGTCGAGTTCAATTTGACCACGCCGAACCCGGTGATCTATCTGATGACCGAATGGTTCGACTTCCGCACCGGCAAGATCGAGACCCGCGACCAGAATTCTGATATGGGCGGGACCCTGCGACTCGGCGCCTACCCCTGCACACTCAAAACCGGCACCCTGGCCGCCGCTGCCTACGGGCAGGAGACGATCAGCGAGCGGCACCGGCATCGCTACGAATTCAACAATGCCTACCGTCCTCAACTGGAGGCAGCCGGTCTGATCATCAGCGGCGCCTCCCCTGACGGAAATCTGGTCGAGATTGTCGAACTGGCCGATCACCCTTGGTTCCTCGGTTGCCAGTTCCATCCTGAATTCCAGTCCAAACCCATGAAGCCGCATCCCTTGTTCCGCGATTTCATCAAGGCCGCCATCGCCCATAAGCAAGGGAGCACCCGCTGAGATGATGCAGTCTGTTGAATTAACGACCACCCCTTCCGGGCCGATCACCATCGGGCCGGGAGCGCCGCTGTTTTTGATGGCCGGACCCTGCGTGCTTGAGAGCGGTGAGATGGCTTGGGAAATTGCCCGTGAAATGAAGGCGATTACCGCCCGGTTGGGCATTTCTTATGTGTTCAAGGCCTCCTTTGACAAGGCCAACCGCACCTCGCTGAGTTCTTTTCGGGGACCGGGAGTGGAAAAGGGACTGCGTGTTCTCGGCCGCTTGCGGGATGAGGTAGGGGTGCCGGTTGTTTCCGACATCCACGAACCGGCCCATGCTGTCTTGGCCGCCAATTTTCTCGATATTCTACAAATTCCCGCCTTTCTTTGCCGGCAGACCGATCTATTGGTCGCTGCCGCCAAAACCGGCAAGGTGGTCAATATCAAGAAGGGACAATTCGTCTCCCCTTGGGATATGGAACATGCTGTTGCTAAAGTGCGCGGTGCCGGTGGTGAACGGATCTTGCTGACCGAGCGCGGCGCTTGTTTTGGCTACAACAATCTGGTTGTAGACATGCGCTCCCTGCCAGTGATGCGCTCCTTCGGCTGTCCGGTGATATTTGACGCCACCCATTCGGTACAGCTGCCGGGAGGCGCAGGCGGCAGTTCCAGTGGCCAGCGCGAGTTCATTCCGGCCCTGGCCCGGGCCGCGATGGCGGTCGGCATTGACGGCCTCTTCATCGAGGTACACCCTGACCCTGCCAAGGCCCTCTGCGACGGCCCCAACTCTCTACCGCTGGACGATGTGGAGGCGTTTTTGAAACAACTGCTGGCGGTACGACAGGCAGTGGCCGGTGTGATCGATGCCTAGCGATGGCTGCGGTAGAGCGATGGGCGGATATCCCACCGATTGCGAATTGACCGAGGCGCTGCGAGCCCAAGCTATGCACAGGAACAGACCGATTGAGCGCAGCCCGTCCTGGTTGGCCGCCCTGCCCCGGGCAAAATCAGTACAGCTGCTGTTGCTCGATGTCGACGGCGTCCTCACCGACGGCAGCATCACCTATGGCACCGATAACGGCGAGACCAAGAGCTTCAACACTCAAGATGGTTTGGGAATCAGGCTGCTACAGGATAGCGGGGTGACCGTTGGCATCATCACCGCCCGCACCTCCGAGGCAGTGACCCGCCGGGCTCAGGATCTGCATATCCGCCATATCTATCAGGGAAAATCGGATAAACTGATCGTTTTTGAGGAAATCCTCAAAGAGACCGGTTTGCGGCCACCGCAGGTGGCATACATGGGGGATGACTGGCTGGATCTACCTATCCTCAATCGGGTCGGTTTCGCGACGGCTCCTGCCAACGCCGTCCCGGAGATCAAGCAGCGTGTCCATTACACTGCTGAACGTTCGGGCGGTCGAGGGGCAGTCCGTGAAATTTGCGATCTCCTTCTTGAGGCCCAGGGACAACTGGACAGAATGCGGGCCAAGTTCGACCGATGATCAAGAAACCGCGGAATCTATTATGGATAGTGCCGTTGCTGCTGTTTGTCACCAGCCCGCTATGGCAGCCACCTGTCACCACTTTTCTCGCGCCCCGCGGCGGCTACAACCCGAAACTGGCGCAGCCGGGAGAGGAATCACCCATCCAGAATTTTATCATGGATTCGGTGGCCATTACCCTGACCAGTAACGGGAAGGAAGAGTGGCAGATCGATGCCGAGCGCGCCTTCACCGGCGTGAATGATCACGAAATCGAGATGGTAGGCGTCAGTGCCATTTATATCGGCACAGAGAAGGAGCCAATCAATATTTCGAGCAGGAAGGGCAAGTATAACATCAATGAGCGGCATCTGATCCTTACCGACCATGCTGTGGTCACCAAGCCGACCAAGGATCAGCAGCTGATCTCGGACCGCCTCGATTATTACGATGCCACCAAGATGGTGGTCAGCCCGGGGGAGGTGGAACTGCGAGCCCCTGGCCTCAAACTTATTGGGGGCCGGATGGATTATGACCTTTCCACTAACGGCTATGAATTCAGCAACCGAGTCAAGGTGAACCTCTAACTCCTGCCGATCAACCGGCGGATTTCCATTTTGAAAGGACTTTTTTCATGTTGAAAGTAAATGAACATTATTTGAAACTGCAGGCCTCCTACCTTTTTTCCGACATCGCCAAACGGGTGGCTACCTTCCAAACCAACCATCCCGAGCGAGACGTGATAAAGCTGGGGATCGGCGATGTTACCAATCCGCTGCCAGAGGCCTGCATCAATGCAATGCATGCGGCAGTGGACGAAATGGCGACTACCGCCGGGTTCAGGGGTTACGGCCCGGAGCAGGGTTATGACTTTCTGCGCGATGCGATTGCCAAAAACGATTTTCAAGCACGCGGCGCTGAAGTCCAGAGCGATGAAATCTTTGTCTCCGATGGCGCCAAGTGCGATACCGGCAACATCCAGGAGTTGTTTGCTACTGATGCCAGAATTGCTCTCCCCGATCCGGTTTATCCGGTCTATCTTGATACCAATGTGATGGCCGGCCGTACCGGCACTTTCAAGGATGGTCGTTTTGAAGGAATCGTCTATCTCGATTCGACCAAGGCGAACAACTATGTGCCCGACCTGCCTACTGAGCCGGTCGACCTTATCTACCTCTGTTTTCCCAACAACCCCACTGGTTCGACCATCACCAAGGAACAGCTGAAAGTCTGGGTCGATTACGCGAAAGATAACAAGGCCCTGATCCTTTTTGATGCTGCCTACGAGGCCTTTATCCGAGATCCGCAGCTGCCGCATTCCATCTACGAGATCGAGGGGGCCCGCGAGGTGGCCATAGAGTTCCGCAGCTATTCCAAGAGCGCCGGGTTCACTGGCACCCGCTGTGCCTATACCGTAGTGCCCAAAGAGTGCATAGCCTATGATTCCCAAGGCGGCAAGCAAGCCCTCCACCCTCTTTGGAACCGACGCCACTGCACCAAATTCAACGGAGTTTCCTATCCGGTGCAGAGGGCGGCCGAGGCTGTCTATTCCCCGGAAGGCATGGCACAGTGCCAGACCCTGATCGACGTCTACCTGGCCAATGCCAAGATCATCGGCAAGGCCATGGGCGAACTGGGCTATAGCTACGTTGGCGGCGACAACGCCCCCTATATCTGGATCTGGGGCAATCGCGATTCCTGGGAGTTTTTCGATCTGCTCTTGAACGAGGCGGGCGTGGTCTGTACACCGGGGGCAGGATTTGGCAAGTGCGGCCAGGGGTATATCCGTCTTTCCGCCTTCAACTCCGAGGCTAATGTGGTCGAGGCTATGGAGCGGATTCGCCTGGCCTTAGGCTGAGAGGCAATAATCCGAAAAAATCAAGTCTATCAGACAAAAAAAAGGGTGTATCGATCTGTTCGATACACCCTTTTTTTTCGTTCCTACGATCCGTCATCCAGAGGTAAAGCCCGAAGCCGCTACCGCAATTTAATAAAACAACCCTTCTTTTCCTAAGAATATAGAGTCTAAAGAACCTGTTGTTCCGTTCAGCAGCCCAACAACTGCCGGGCGTTGCTGCTGGTTATCCGTTCAAAGAGTGCCTCCGGCAATCCCAGCTTGCCGAGCATCTTGAGGGTGGTCGCCTGATCGGTCCAGGGCGAATCGGTACCGAACAGGAGGTATTCGGGAGGATGTGAGAGAAGAATATCCCGCAACCGCTTCTGATCGAGAAAATCGAGGGCAAAAGAGATCTCCATATATATCGGTTCTCCCGTCAGCAGACGCCGCACATCTGCCCATTCATCCCAGCCGCCGAGATGGGTGGCGATCAGTTTCAGGTCGGGAAACTGTCGGCAGACGTCAAGGATTCGCTGCGGTTCAGCCCGCCGGATCCGGGGAAAAGCAATGTCGTACCCGGCATGAATAACCAGGATCATCCCCAGGTCACTCATTTTCCCGTACAATTCAAAAAGCCTGCCATCGTCGAGAAAGTACTCCTGATAGTAGGGGTGCATCTTGATCCCCTTGAAGCCCTCGTCATGGATAGTTTGCAGATGCGCCAGCAAGCGGGGATCGTTGGGGTGCAACGAGGGAAAAGGGATAATCCGTTCCGAGCGGATCTCCTTGGACCAGTCCAGAATAGAGGCAAAGTGATCCGGACGAGTGGCTATCGAGCAGAGAACCGATTGCTCAACACCGCTCCGATCCATGGAGGCCAAAAGGCCCGACACGGTTCCGTCCAGATAGGCTTTGATATTCCCTTCTTTTTCCAAAGCCGGGATAGCAGCTGCAGCAATATGGTCGGGAAAGGCATGGGTATGGATGTCTATGATACCGGCCATGGAAATTCCTATTACTTAGTTTTGTCTTTCAAAATCCGTAGTACCTGGCCACCGCAGAAATGCCAGCCTACCGCAGGTATGATTTAGTATATCAAAAAATCCGAAAGAGCAACCAGGTTTGTTTTCAAGGAGCGTTTTACCGTTTAGGGCGCTTCTTGGTATGTAACGCTGACTGAACAGTTTTTACCTGATTGCTTTGCTACATACAGGGCTTGGTCTGCAGATTTGATGAAGCCGGGAATGGATCCGTTTTTGAAATTCAAGAAGGTGCTTACGCCAAGGCTAACAGTAACCACACCGGATACAACAGATGAAGCGTGCGGGATCTGCAACGCCTCAATTTGTTTTCTTATATATTCAGAGACCGCTGCGGCTGCGGCCTGATCTGTATTACTGAGAATAATAACAAATTCCTCACCACCATACCTGGCCGCAAAATCTGTAGACCTCTTGAGCGATCTGGTGATTGTTGCTGCGATATTTTTGAGGCATTCATCGCCAGTTGGATGACCATAGGTGTCGTTGTAATTTTTAAAAAAATCTATATCCAGGATAATGAACGACAAAGGTTGTTTGTTCCGAAAGGAAAAGTTCCATTCATGCGT
>CAITZN010000273.1 GCA_903896915.1 uncultured bacterium | reverse complement strand
GTAGGTGTTGGTATTGGCGATGGTATACAACTGGGCGATCCGTTCGCTTAAGAACAAATCTATGGTGTCTTGCTGATTATCAACAGTGTTCCGTAAGGTCTCTTTGACTTTTGCCGTATAGATGCGGTCAAAAATTGTATAGAGGGAAAGGTTGACAAACAAAAGCGGGATTACGGAAAAACAGATGATCGCCAGGCAATGCTGCCACCAGAGTTTTCTATAGTTTCTTTCCATTGTTCAATCCTTGCGCCTGAACCATTGCCTGCCTGCCACGGGCAGCCCTCAATCGGTGCGGGAAAAAGATGATTGGTTAGAAAAGCGACAGTCTGCCGTAAGTTGTTCTGGAAAAGTTCTGATCAAGGAGTGCACCCGGTAGTTGCTTTAGCATGTCTGGCAAGGGGGATGTGTTTCTCCTCTCATCTGTTGAGTGAAGCGAGAAAAAATTTAGGTCACTCTCTGTCATGCGTCTGTAATCACTACAAAGCATGGCAATAGTTGTCAATTACTTTTCAAGTGAGAGGGCGGCCTTGAGAGGATGTCAAGGCTGTGTCTGCTTGCGGCACGGTGGCTTGTTCCCTATCATTTTCAGGGGTGCCGAGTTGCAGGCAAGCCACATCACCCAGTCGGACTTGCGGATCAGAAACCAGCATGAAGACTTCGTCGTTTTCGCAGCTTGAGACGTGTGCTGTGCAGAGAAACTCGCCCGAAGGCCGGTAAATGTTACCGAGCATTCCGAGGTGGGCAATCGTTCCGCAGCGGAGTTCACAGGCGACTTCTGTGCCTCGCGTCGTGCGGCGCAGCTTATAGATTTCACCGCAGTTGTGCGCGGCGAGATGTCGGGCCCACAGCCGGCCCAGGATGAAATTTACCCCGGTCGCGGCCATGCCGCCAAGCGCCAGTCCAAGGGCAATATTAAACGGATTGCGGCCGGTCTTACGGGTCACGAAGGAGGGGGCGTTGGCGTTGAGCGTAGCCTGGTCAGGCCACACTTTGACCCTGAAAACCAGGGTCGGATTCTGTTTCTCCCCAAAGCTGTCCTTGACTTTGAGTTCGTAGTTCCCTTCCCGGGCGGCCGGATCGATGACGATGGCGCCGCGCCACATGGCGCCACCAAACCAGTAGCCGGAATAGACGGCCTCCGGCACGAGACGAACTGAACCATCCGGTTGCTGGCCCTCAATGATAAAATCCTTGATAACCGTTGTCTTGGCAGGCATGGGGCCGCTGATTAAATAGCGGTTGCCTGGAAGGAGTTCTATGAGCCCTCCTCCCCCTAGAAAGCCGCCTCTCAGGGCGTCGGCCATAGCAAGCAGGGCCCCGACCAGGAGCAGCATGGCCAGGATGCCAGTGCGTTTTTGCCAGAGAACGAAGCCTGCGCCAGCTATCATGTAAGAACGTTAGATGCGTTGGAGGTATCAGATGCGTTGGAGCGGTTGCGAAGATACAGTTTACCCAGTAATCCCATCACCATGGTGGGAATGAGCAGCGAGAACAGGGTCTTTAAAAAGGTGGGGGTGAAGTCATCGGGGTAGAGCGAAGCCCGATACATGGCAATGAATAGGGCGGCAACCATCAGGCAGTTGAGACCGACCACCAATAGTTTGTGGTAGAGGAAAAATTTATATTCCGACATGGTCAAACCT
>CAITZN010000272.1 GCA_903896915.1 uncultured bacterium | reverse complement strand
GAACTGAATTACGAAATCCGCAATATTGTCGTTGTCGGCGAAAAACTCCAGAAGATGGGCGTGAAGATCAACTGGGAGAATATTGGAGATCCGATCGCCAAAGGTGAGTCGGTTCCGGATTGGATGAAGGACATCGTGGCGGAAGCGGTGCATGAAGATGCCACCTACGCCTACAGTCCTACCAAAGGACTGCTGGCGACCAGGGAGTATGTCGCGGCCTGTACCAACCGTATGGGCGGCGTGCAGATTGATGCCGACGATATCATCTTCTTCAACGGGTTAGGCGACGCCATCTCCAAGGTTTTTGGTTTTCTCAAGCCAACCGCCCGGGTGATAGTCCCCACCCCGAGCTATACTACCCATAGTTCGGCCGAGGCCGCGCATGCCAGTGATCAGCCGGTTACCTATATCCTTGATCCCAACCATCTCTGGTATCCAGATCTGGAAGATATTGAAAATCATATCAAGTATAATCCCGCTGTGGCCGGGATTCTGGTGATCAATCCGGATAACCCGACCGGTGCGGTTTATCCAGCGGACGTGATGCGGGCGATTGTTGAGATCTGCGAGAAGAACGATCTCTTCATCATTTGCGATGAGATCTATCAGAACATGACCTACAACGGCACTGTATCCGCGCCGCTGTGCACAGTTATAGGCGATAAGGTCCCTGCGATCTGCATGCGAGGTATTTCCAAAGAGATGCCCTGGCCGGGCAGCCGCTGCGGCTGGATCGAGGTCTATAACCGGCATCGCGACCCGATGTTTGCCACCTATGTGCAGTCGATCCTCAACGCCAAGATGCTCGAGGTCTGCTCGACCACCCTGCCGCAGGCGGTTTTGCCGCGTATTAAATCGCATCCGCAGTATCAGGAGCATCTCAAGGCTCGGATTAAACGCTACGAACGCTACTCCAATCTGGCCTACGATATCCTCAAGAATGTCAAGGGACTGCTGGTCAATAGGACCAACGGCGCCTTTTACATGAGCGCGGTCTTCGAGGAGTGGGTGCTCAACCACCATCAGACGTTGCCGATCGAGAGCGACGAGGTCCGTGAGACGATCGAGCGTCTTGTCACTGGGCCGAATATCCAGCCGGATAAACGTTTTGTCTATTACTTGCTGGCCGCAACCGGCATTTGCGTGGTGCCGCTGTCCTCTTTTGCCACTGATCTGCAGGGTTTTCGGATCACCTTATTAGAAAAAGAAGAAGAGATGTTTGTCGAGATTTTCAAGACCATTGCTAGCAGCATCAAACGGTATATCAGTTCACACCAGAGCTGTGCTCATTGTAGTTAAAAGAGGGATTGAGCGACAGCCTCTTTGAGTTACGCCCCCCAGCAGACTTTATCGGTTTGCGGGGGGCTTTTTTTGGGTATTTTTTAGCTTGCCCTACCGATTTTTCAGCGGTTCCCCTCCTTTTATTACTCTGTAAATCCCGCCTGCTCGCCCTTGACACTGGATTTCCCCATACTTATTGTTGGCACGAGATTTGACTGGCCCGGTTGCCGATAAGTGCGCAATCTCGGGCTTGAAAGAGATAGTAATTTAACATGATATCAGAGTGTAAGGAGAATATAGGTGATAGACGAGACAAAAGAACAGGAGCCTGTCGGTGAACAACAAGCGGTAAATGTATCCGATGACCTGGGCGATGTGGAGACTATTACGGAGGAAGGTGGGAATCTGGAATCGGCGGAGGAAACGTTGCGGCGGGAACTTGACGAGACCCGCGACCAGCTGATGCGGGTTGCTGCTGAATTCGACAATTTCAAGAAACGGATGGAGCGTGAGAAGGGCAAACTGCTCAAGTATGCCGGCGAGAATATTCTCCGAGAGCTGCTGACCACCTTGGATAATCTGGACCGGGCTGTTGAACAGGGGCGCGCAGGTGCCAGCGATGACGCTAGTAAATTTGAATCCATGTTGCAAGGACTTGAATTGACCCAAAAAGGGCTGGTTGCCACTTTGGAGCGGTTCGGGGTGGAGCCAGTGGGTGCCGTCGGTCTCGCGTTCAATCCGGATGAGCACAACGCCCTGACCATGGAAGCCAGTGACGCGATTCCCGTAAACCATGTGGTGTGTGAGTTTGCCCGCGGGTATCGGTTCAAGGATAGGGTCTTGCGGCACGCTCAGGTGGTTGTTTCAAGCGGGCCGGCGAAAGAAGCTTGACAAGGCACGGTTCATTCGCACTGTAGCAAAGGGAATTTTTTCAAAATAGGATTTTACAGGCTTTAGGCTGATTATAAATACTGGAGACAGGAGAGAAGAATCATGGGAAAAATTATAGGAATTGATCTGGGGACCACCAATTCATGCGTGGCGATCATGGAAGGGGGCGATCCCAAGGTTATTGAAAATAGCGAGGGCAACCGAACGACCCCTTCTATCGTAGCCTTTAACGACAACGCCGAACGTCTGGTCGGGCAGATAGCCAAGCGGCAGGCCGTCACCAACCCCACTCGTACCTTGTTTGCTATTAAACGTCTGATAGGTCGGAAGTTCAGTGATGCCGAAGTCAAAAAATCGATCGGCATCAGTCCCTTTACAATAGTCGAAGGCCCCGGTGGTGATGCCGTGGTTTCAGTGGACGGCAAAACGTATACCGCTGCCGAGATTTCAGCGATGATCCTTGGCAAAATGAAGCAGACTGCCGAGGAATATCTGGGCGAGTCGGTTACCGATGCCGTGGTCACAGTTCCAGCCTATTTTAACGATGCTCAGCGCCAGGCCACCAAAGATGCAGGTAAGATTGCCGGGCTCAATGTCCTGCGGATCATAAATGAGCCGACTGCCGCTTCTCTGGCCTATGGTCTTGATAAAAAGGGCGAAGAAAAAATAGCGGTCTTCGATCTTGGTGGCGGCACCTTCGACGTGTCCATCCTCGAGATCGGCGACGGTGTTTTTGAG
>CAITZN010000271.1 GCA_903896915.1 uncultured bacterium | reverse complement strand
GTCCCTAATAATTTATGTAGTATAGGTCAGCAAAAGGTCCGCCGGTATTTTGTCAGACTTCATGGTAGTGACCAAGGGATCAGCTCCTAGAACTAGACATTTCGCAGCAATTTTTCTAAAGCTGGCTAAGCCTTTTTTTGTCGTTGTTGCTCCACCTCGCCATAGATATCCCGGGCAAACAGAGCCGAAGACAACAAGAAATTGTAATCAAAAAAAGTAGAGATAAATCTATACGATAGATCCCCTCAGAATCAATATCTGGAGCCACTTAACTACAGCATCCCTAGCTCACCAGGACGTGCCCCCACCTTATGTGGCCTGCGCCACGGACATTTTCCGCAACTCACCTTTTTCAAAAGAGTATTCGATGAGTTCTGACGAATCTTCACTGGCTGCTTTGTTCTCTGCAACATACCGGCGCACCGGTCCAAAAAAAACCTGGAGCTGCTCCTGATCACAGCTGGGGAGGAAGACATTGCAAACGCGAGGATCGTAGTATCGGAAAAGGGCTGTATCTCCTTCCGGCAGAGAAACTCGCACCATATCTCGAAAGTGCTTCCGCAGGTCGATGAAAGGTGTCCCTTCCGGGACGATGGCAAAAATCCCCCAAGGCCTCCCCAAACTCTCAGCAAGCAACCACTCGGCAAAAGGGGTGTCAACCTCAAGCTGGACGAGGTAAGGAGCGGTTTCAGCAAGCTCAGGATTCTCCACTTCCCGGAGAAGGCAGACACGAACAGGCTCACATTCCTCAAACATCTCGAGCAAGTCGGGTATCGCCGCACCATCCAGCACTGCATAAACACTTGAGTCCGTCTCGCCAAAGAGGTGTCGACGTAACGTCTCTGTCTCCTTCTTATCCATACTGACTGCTCCTTGTTCTGGAATACCTTTGTTTCCTACCGAAATTATCTTGGAAAAGTTGGTCTAGAAACGGGCGCTGTTGGCCTTCGTTTTTTTCCAAATATCATTAGTGTTAGTGCATCTCGACCTGACTTTTGGCCAAACAGGTATGACAACCCCGAATACTCACAGCTTCTTATGCTTTGCAAAAGGGCGTTCCGTCTTGAGCAGCATTAGCCCGAGCCTGCGCCTGCGCATTCTTGTATTTTTTGACTTTGGAAGATCCGAGTTTGACCTTCTTTTCTTTTTTGCCAGTGCGGCCTTCCGGCGGCTTATCCACCTTGCCGGCTTTGGCCTCTACCGGCATTATGGCCTCCTTGGGCTTGCCGGGTGGATCAGGTGCTATGGGAGCTTTTGGGCTGCAGCCGCTGCCGGAAGCGGCCGCGCCGCCGCTGTTGATGTTGACCAGCGGGCCGGAAATGGAAACCCCGGCAGGGCCGATATCAACAAAACTGCCTGACGCTTTGAGGGAAAGCTGCATTCCTGCCTCTATCACCACGGTCATGCCGCCCATAATATGGATAGCCATACCGCCTTCGAGCCCGATATTCTTGCCCGCCTTCTGGTTAATATCACCACCGCTCTTAATGGAGAAATTGGCCCCGCACGCCTGGTTATGGTCGCTGCCGCTGTCGACATTGGTTGAACCACCTGATTTTACTGCTAAATCTCCAGAGATGGCCAGATAATCCTTGCCGCTGATTTTCACCACCCGGTCTCCGCCGACGGTGCTGTTGACATCACCGTCGACTTTCTCGAAGTAATCCTCCTTTACCTGCTGGTGCTTGGACTTCTTCACCAGGGCGACCTGATCCTTCTCGACCGTCAGGTTCCGATCGTTCCCGATGTATTCCATACGGTCATGCTTGATGCGGATATCGAGATCCTTTTCGCCGTGAACAAAAATCTGCTCCGATCCTTTCTTGTCCTCAAAGCGGAGTTCGTTAAAGCCGCCGCCGCCTTTGGAACTGTTGCTCTTGATGGTGGACTTGGTTTTGTCGTCGGGTAGCGGATAGGGCGGCATGTTGACACCGTGATAGACACTGCCAATGACAATGGGGCGGTCTGGATCGCCTTCCAGGAAATCAACGATAACCTCTTGGCCGATCCGTGGAATATACATGGCCCCCCAACCGTTACCGGCCCAAAGCTGGCCGACCCGCATCCAGCATGAGCTGTTCTCGTTGGCCTTGCTCTCCCTATCCCAATGAAACTGCACCTTGACCCGGCCGTGTTTATCGGTATGGATTTCCTCGCCCGCCGGCCCCACGACAATAGCGGTCTGCACCCCCTCGACCACGGGTTTCGGGGTCAGCCGAGGTGGGCGGAAGGGTGTGTCAAGCGGGATGCAGGTAAAGGCATTACTGTAATTGGTCTCGCCAGCGCTACCCGCACCATACTGCTGCTCGGCAGCATGATCGACTGCGGTCAGCAGATACTTCTTATTGTTCATCTCATCACGGAAATAATCTTCAAGAGTAAAACTGTAACCGCTGGCAAAGCCCCGCACATTGCTGTTACCAGTGATTGAGGCAAGCCTCGCCTCTTGCTCCTGAATACGTATCTTGGCAAGGACGTCACCCCCCCCCCGCTTATCATACAGGCCGGGATAATCATAGACCTCCTTCTCTCCAGGTCCCAGATTTTGTTGGCTCTCCATCTCCACCAGCAGGTTGGTGCTAGGTGTCTCGAAGTTAAAGTCATTGAGAGTGTATTTGCCGACCCTTATCTCATTTCTCAAATCCAGAGTCGTAATCATATCCTCGCCAAACGTAACTCCTCCCACGCTGCTGTGCTGATAGCGAATTTTTTCATGATGCGGACATGGGGAGTAGGCAGTGGACGCATCGGCCAGCACCAGCGTGTGCTTGCCATTCTCATGGTTGAAATAATAGGCAATCCCCTCCTCCTCCAGCAAACGGTTGATAAAACTAAAGTCTGTCTCTCGATACTGGACGCAGTACGTACGACGATGATAGGTGCCGTTGAGTTTTTTTGTATAATCGCTGAACCCTTTCTCGGTGAATATCTGCTCGATGATATCAACTGCCGATTTATTCTGGAAAATGCGCAGGTCTGCTGTCTTGGTCAGCAACCAAAACCAGGGAACGATGGTGGCCCTGTACTGAGAGAAAACCACGCCACCCCGTTCACCTTGGATATTGCCGCTACTCTGGGAAAAAGAAGCCACAATGCCGTTAAAGAAGCGCTCCTCGTCATTTTCCAGCACGATGGAAACCGTGACATTGCCGCCAATGACTTTTTTAAAATCGATACTGTGATTATGGGACAGGAGGGAGAGTTCAAATTGAAAGAGACGAGAAATCTCTTCATGTCCCCGGAATCCGGTGATGAGCAGTTCATCGCCGCCCAGGGGGGTTGCAATCCTGATCAGCCTGTTTTCCTGGGTATAGGTCATGGCGGTCATCCTTTAGATGAAAGAAAGGTTATGTGACCCACAAGAGTGGGGGATATTATTACAGATAATTTACAGCAAAATCATTCATACATGACAGCTTATTGATGCATACTATTCGCTATACAAACAACTTCTTTACCTTAGCGACGACCTTGGCAATCCCAGGATATTTTATGGGTAACGGTCTTGACAGACGACTACTCTTTAACACGCTGAAATTGAGACGTCAGCCAGCCTTATCCCCTTTCCCAGTCTTCAGCGGATCGGTGTATCGCCCGTCCGGTGCCAATGGGTGTGCCAGGCCATGCTTAAACGGGTCGGCAGACAGAGGTCCGGCGGAGCAGAAATATCCCGGTCCACCGGCTCCGTCAGGGGAGTCCGGATGGACCCTTTGGCCATCCTGGCTGCGCCACAAACTGTGAGCTGGATCGTCATTGGCGGCCTGTTGGGACGCGAATTTTTCCGGATCGGGATATTGACTGGCATCTTCACCATAGAAATAACGATCAATACTGACCCACCCAGCCAACATGCCGGAGGTATATCGAGGATTCGAAAGACCAGTGAACGGTGGTGGAGTAAAGGGATATTTCTTCCATTTGATCCATGCGAAGGACTGGCTTTCGATAAATGTTCCATCTTTTCCCCGAACGATTCGATCTTGCCCCCCTTCTACCGTATACCAGAACGGCACGTCCAGGGTACTCCACTGCTGATCCGTTGGTGGGCCAATAACAGCGCCCCATGAGATGCCCACATGCATACCCTTCCAGAAACAAATGTCACCGACTTCCGGAACGTTGTCAGGTCGGGAATCCACCCAGGCGTACGACCTATTCAGTCTCTTTAAACAGTCCTTCGCTTTCCAAGCTCCGAGTTGGCTGTCCATCCCCATCAATTGGCAATATCTTATCGTGAAATCTTTACAGGAAGTCTCCCTAGAGCCCGCTTTCCATTGTGTTATATAATAGGAGTGTGGCTGATTGGCGAATTCTGCAAACCCATCCTTTAAAAGATCGGATCTCTTCTCCCCAATATCGCAAGGAAAGTTCTTCTCCAGCCACTCTTTCGCCTCTGCGCGCTTTGGTGTCATAGCTTCAAGTGATACGTGATAGGAAATATGCTTGTAAAACTTCCCGGAAGGGACAAACCTCTATCCCGAAAGCTTCGCCCACCAAAAAATTTAGAGAATATCTACGGCTGCAGCAACCCATATTTCAGTCGTTATTACCCATACAAAAACAGCACGCCCTAAATATACTTCAGCATGCCGATTAAGTGGAGCCTGGCCAGCCATTTTCACCTCCAGGGACCGGAGAGACGCGTCAACGGGTCGGCAACAGACTGGAATCTCGCCAATCGAATCGTGTCCTGGTTCCGGAACGAGAGAAGCGCCATGATGCCCTGGTCCAGGATAGCGTCCACGGCCCGTTCGGTGAGCAGCGCCTCGGCGCAGGGTAGCGTAGTTGCCTCACCCTCATGACGGAACACATGGAGGGGAAGCCCGTCGATGGAGGAAACAGGTTCGTCAAAGAGCTGCCAGCCGTTACGGCTAAATGATGCGCCCATAACCAGGGCTACGGCCAGGGCCGGGTTTCCCCAGAGATAATGTTCATGCTGCGGTTGCTCAGCCATTTCCTCGAAGGAAAAGCTGTCGATGGGTTCGGTCTTTTCCCCGTAAGGCAGGCGCATGAGAAAACGGGGGAGCCCTAAACCAAGGAAGCTGGCCGCCGGCAGGGACCGAAGGGTAGCCCATGCAGCCTGCTCTCCCTCAGACAATGGCTGCCAGTCATCCGGATCCGGGGTGGCGGCCAGCGACCTACAACCCAGAAGTGCATCGTTGGCTGCCGCCACAAAGGGAGCACCGGCAACCCGGGCAATGTTCGCCATCCGGCCCATAATCTCGACATCATCGACCGCCACCCCAAAGCTGTACAACCCGGTCAGCAGAGACCACGAGTCACCACCGAAGGTTTGCACACTCTGCTCTACCAGCAGCCGATAGAGGCCCGAAGCCTGAAGATCGTCACTGGCCATGAGATCGGCGGCCAACTCCTGTCGAGGAATATCGAGGAGATAGACCTTAAGGGCGTCATCAGTTTCCAAGCGCGAGATCAAAAACCACAGTCCCTGCCAAGCCGCTTCCATGGCCTGAAAATCCGGATGATGAAGAATGCGCCGCATCAATTCCTCGGTGGCGGCATCCATCGACTTTATCATTTCCTCCTGCTCCGGATGGGCCTCAGGCACCAGATAGGGTCTGACCAATTGACGCAAAAAGAAATCCCACTCGGAAGTCGGCTGACCACCGTCTGCCGAGGAGACCTCCTGCGCTATGATCTGGTCAAGCAAACCGGACCCTTCCTTTTCGTCCAACACCGCTCTGGCCACATCATCTGATGTTACTGAAACGGCCTGCGACGACGGCCCAGTCAACACAGGATCCGGGTCCATGCCCGCAAAAGATGCTGGATCCAGCAGAATCTTACGGCTCTCCCGCATAGCCTGGAACACTTCAAGGTCTCTATAGAGCCGATCCGGGTGAAAATCGTCCAATTCAGCAAAGGATATCCGGACGGGTGGTGCCTCGTCGCCAAGCACGGCGATCTGAATCTCCACCCCAAGTCTGGCCATTACGGTGTCAAAACAATCACGATCTACAAAAACAGGTCGGAACGCGGCGAGTTCCCGGCCAGTCCGCACCAGGCCGCGATTACCCCGACCACTGAAATCACCAAGAACGGCAATCCGAAAAACGCCGGTCTGTTCCTGGCTCTTTGGGACGTCTTCCATGGAGGAAACAAGATTGAAACCGATTTCCCCAAATGAGATTGGCTTTGGCATATTTTTCCCCTTATTTTTCCCCACTCCAGTCAGCATCCCCGACCGGATGTTATGCTGTTCCCTGCTTCACTGCAACCACCAGATGCCCAGCCACCGGTTGCCCAGCCTCTTGCCGCGAAACCACCGGAGAAATCAACCGAAGCTGCAGGCCGGCCGCACTTAGGGCGTCCTCAACATACGACCGCCCATGGGAATAACGGCCATGCTGATTGAGGTGAACACCATCCTCCTTGCCAGCATCCTCAAGAGTGAAAGCAAGCAGGCCACCGGTCCGTAATGCCTTGGCGGCAGACCGGAACACCGGCGCCAGTTCGCCGAAATAGCACAAGGTATCAGCCGAGACGATGCAATCAAAAGCCTCGTCCCGGCTGCCGACAAAAGCAGCCAGTTCGGCCTGAATGAGCTCGTCGTACTCTTTCCTTGCTTCGGCCAGTACCAGCATGCGGGCTGACAGATCAACCCCAATCAAACACTTCGCATATGGTTTCAAGAGCGGTGCGCACAGACCGGTGCCGCAGCCAGCGTCCAGGATATCAAGCGTCCCGGTCGGAGAAGAGAGCATGTTTGCAAGGGCCTCACCGAGCAAGGCCGGGGCACGGTAATCGAGTTTCGCAAGATGCGATTCGAAACGGTCTGCCATATCGTCAAATACTTCCTGGACATAGGCGTCCGGTGCACGGGACGGAGCGTCTGCTCCGCGACAGGCGCTCCGCAGGTAGGAGATCACCGGATTCCCTGGATCTTCGCACAGCCATTCGTCAAACACGGCAACCGCCTCCTCCTGACGGCCAGCAACCATGAAGGCCCTGGCCAGTCCCTGCCGCGCAGTGACATAGCCCGGTTTGGCAACAACGGCCTTCCGATAGGCGTCTATAGCACCGTCGATATCCCCTGAACGGCGCAAACCGTTGCCCAGGTTGCAGAGAAACTCACCGGACTCAGGATGTAACTCAACAGCGTGGCGATAAGCGACCAAGGCCTCAGGCACCTCGCCTCGGGCCATCAGGATCACCCCCAGGTTGTTATGGGACGGCCCGTGCTCGGGACGCAGGGTAATCGCATGCCGGTAGCATTCCTCCGCTGCCGCAGGGTCGCCAAGCCCCTCCTGTACATTGCCCAGGTTATTAAAGGCATCAGCGTTCAGCGGATCAAGCTCGACAATCCGTTTGATCCGCTCCAACGCCTCGGTAAATCGTTTCTGCTGGTAACAGAGCACCCCATGGAAATGAAGGGCGTTGAGATTGTCCGGGGCGGCCTTCAGCCCCCGGCAATAAAGCATCTCAGCCTCGGCCAGGGAACCGCTTCTGTGCAGTTGCATGGCCAAATGCAAGGCTTCCTCAACACTCAGTGTTACGTTATTGTTCATCCAGACTCACTTTCTTGTTTAGCCGACTATTAGCCCTTGTCGAGTTTTCATTTTCCTGAAATTTCCGAAACTCCATGTGTCTTTTGATTCACCCAGTAGGATTTATGCGCTTCATTTTCGACACGTAACATGCTTGTATCTTGGTTTGGAATCAGTTTGGTGATGTACACTTTAGATCCAAATATGCGCATTGAGCCGGTGTCTGGCACTGG
Source organism: uncultured bacterium (assembly GCA_903896915.1). Classification (GTDB taxonomy): domain Bacteria; phylum Desulfobacterota; class Desulfobulbia; order Desulfobulbales; family Desulfobulbaceae; genus Desulfobulbus. The sequence continues at coordinate 745 of CAITZN010000271.1, read as the reverse complement.
AGGAGATCGTTGCAAGGTCCTGCACTATTTCCGCCTCAGCAAGCGGAATGCTGAAGCCTCTTGCAAGCTCGAGTGCCAGCGGCTTGTAGTTGCGAATCAGAGGCGGGTTATCGGGGTTGTTCATAATTCCCATACCGGTTTGATATCCATCGCCCCAGACGCGGGTCTGCCCGTCGTATACGATCGTCCCGTACTCGTCGGGGTTGCCGATCAGGTGTCCGACCTCGTGGCAAATCGGTCCTAACGTATCCGGGTCAATATCGTTGACGCCCCAGCGAACGGCATCGATGGTTCCCGACGGGTTGGCCCCTACCGCCTGGCCGCTGGTGGTAACACAGGCAACCTCTGCGGCCGCATCGGCGGCATCGTCGACGACGACAAACTCGAACCTCAGTCGATACTTCAGAATTTCACCGCTTGGCTTGGTCCAGATGACCCCGGCTTTGCCCCAGCACTTGTTGGCTTTTGCGGACCACTTCCTCCGGACCTCGTCGGTGAAAGTGGCCCCAGACACACCCGGCAAATCGCCCCACGCGGTCTTATAGAAGGCGCTGGACGCATAGCCCTTGTTTACCCAAAGGGCGTGGGCATCCTGGCCACTGTAGACTTTGACCGGGATTCTGATGGTGAACTCGAGGTCCTGCTTCGCAAGCCCGGACTTGTAGCACTCGTACTTGATGGGCATGTCGTAGTGCTGAATCGATCCTCCACCCGCTGGAGTCATTGTGTATACGAGGTTTTTGTT
>CAITZN010000270.1 GCA_903896915.1 uncultured bacterium | reverse complement strand
CATTCAGATACTATTCAGGAATTCTTGGATTACGTTTTGGAACAAGCCATCCAGTTGACCGAGAGCAAAATTGGTTACATTTACCATTACCATGAAGAGCGAAAGGAACTTGTTCTGAACTCGTGGTCTAAGGATGTGTTACCCGCATGCGCTGTTGCCAACCCGCAAACCTGTTACGCATTAGAAAAGACTGGTATCTGGGGCGAGGCTGTCCGGCAGCGACGACCTCTTATCGTTAATGATTTCCAAGCTGACAGCCCACTAAAAAAGGGCTACCCCGAAGGCCATGTGCACCTATCAAGATTCGTGACTATCCCAATCTTTAAGGGTGAGCGCATCGTCAGTGTTGTCGGCTTGGCAAACAAAAAAACTGATTATGATGAAACCGATGTTCTGCAGATCTCGTTGTTGATGGATGCTGTTTGGAAAGTTACTGACAACATGCAGACTGACGAAGCGATTCGGAAAAGCGAAGCCAGGAACCGCGAGCAAGAGGTGCTACGGATAAGCGAAGCACGGTTTCGTGAAGTGCTGGAGCATTCTCAGGGCGCAGCATACAAGCGTAATCTGCAGAGCGCATCCTATGAGTATTTAAGCCCAGTTTTTGCACAGCTCTCCGGATACCCCACCGACGAGATGATGACGCTCCATAATGAAATAGTATTAGATTCAATTCATCGCGACGATATAGCTGAAGTCGAACGTGCGCTTACCGAAGCCATTCCCGATATAATCGAAAAGCCCCATCATCTGGAATACCGTTTCAAGCACAAAGATGGTCAGTATCGTTGGTTTCAGGATCGGTTCAGTGTGCAGCGAGATGCGGACGGGCGGCCTATGATGTGTATAGGGAGCGTTAGCGACATCACCGATCGCAAGGATGCTGAAGAGGTTCTTCGAGATCAGCACAGGCGGTTGACGAACATAATCGAGGGTACACGTGTCGGAACTTGGGAGTGGAACGTGCAGACGGGGGGCACGGTCTTCAATGAACGTTGGGCACAGATCATTGGATATTCGCTGGCTGATTTTCCATCTACCACTATCAAAACATGGGAAATACTTACTCATCCTGATGACATGAAGGAGTCTGCAAAACTACTGGAATTACATTTTACAGGTGAATTGCCTTACTATGATTTTGAATGCCGGATGCGGCATAAAGAAGGTCATTGGGTCTGGGTGCGTGATCGTGGTTGCGTTATCACCCGCACCAAGGAGGGCGAGCCACTGATGATGTTCGGCACACATCTTGACATAACCGAACGCAAGGGTGCAGAAGCGGCTCTCTCTGAGAGCAGGAAAAATTTCCAAAGAGTATTTGAAAATCAAATGCTAGCTATCTGCATCTTTGATGCGGAAACTATGCAGTTCATTGACGTAAATAGCACCTTTACCCAACTCTACGGTTACAGCCAGGAGGAATTACTTGCGGGCATGAAAATCTCTGACCTGAGCGCAGAGAAAGATATTACGACCGCGGCTATTCGTTTAATAAAAACAAAACCATCATTCTCTATTCCCCTGAGATACCACAAGAAAAATGATGGGACTGTTTTTCCGGTCGAGATTGTAGGGGAGACGTATATGCGTGATGGCCGGCTGGTGATGTTTGGCCTGATACAGGATATCACTCAACGCAAACGGGCCGAGGAGGAACTGCAGGCAATCCATAACAAATTGGAACTGAAAGTATTGGAACGCACTGCTGATCTTGAAAAAACCAATGCCACGCTGGCGATGATGCTTGACTATGCCCGCAAAACGGAAACGGATATCCAGGAGCGGGTGGTTGCCAATTTACGTTCTAATATCCTGGGCATAGTCGAGGTTTTGAAAAAGCAACAACTCGCAAAAAGCACTCAGGACCTGGTCGAACTCCTGGAAACAACAACCCTTCATCTAGCCCATCCCATTGCCAGGAATCTCGAATCTCAATTATTGAAACTCTCTGCTCGAGAGATTCAGTTAGCGAATTTTATCCGACTTGGCAAATCCACCAAAGAGCTCATGGATTTGCTCAATATCTCGAAAAAAACCGTAGAATTTCACCGTAATAATCTCAGGGTAAAACTTGGCATTAACGGCAAAAAGATCAATCTCAGAACCTATCTCAATTCTGAATTTGCAGGATAACCATTCAGAGGGCGCTCGCTAGCTCTGATTCCCCATAACACTTGTTTTCAACAGGTATTAACCAAGAACTCTTCTAGGGCTGTCTTATTAATCCTCTGGGCTATATTTAAATTGAAGAAACGGAGCGGGATGTGAATTCGCCTGATTATCAGGTTACCCATCTTGGATGTTTACAGTTTTTCCAGGCAGAGTGGGTAACTCCTGCCCGGGAAAATTTGATCAAGCGTCATCTATCCATTCGTTACGTTACCAAACACTCCGACTGACGATCGTTCCTGCTTTTCAAGCATTCTACAGAAGGGTTCAAGATGGACGATGAGTATGATCGTAGCGAAACGTCTCGGAAATCATTGCCACCATTGCGGGGCAACAGTGAACAAGGACAGCATGCATCAAACCCGCCGGAGGGTGCGAAGATGCCAACTATCCTCATTGTCGATGATGAACTCACCTTGCTTGAACTTGGTTGCGAATATCTCAGAAAACAAGGCTACGTTGTCCTGCCCGCGTCATTACCATCCAAGGCGATCGAGATTGCCTTGGAACACAAAGAGGTAAT
>CAITZN010000269.1 GCA_903896915.1 uncultured bacterium | reverse complement strand
TGGTATTCCTCACGACTAGGCGGTTCGCGCAGAGCTGCCTGCTGGTGGCGGTACTCTTCCCTGCGGGCCAAGGCCTTGCCCGCTCGTCTTTTTTGGATCGGCTCGACATAATCCAGAGGTGGCAGAACAACACTGACCATCCCTTCACCGTAACCTGAGCGAGCTACCATCGTGAAATAGCAGGAGGCGATGTGCTGCGTGGGCTCGCCAGCCTGTTCCACCCGAATGCCTATCTCCAACGAACTGCGGCCGACATGATTGATACACGCGGCTACTGTTAGATCGCGGGTGACATCAACAGCATGGCGGATGACGATGTTGTCAATGGCAGCGGTCACCACTCGGGCACTGGGATGAAATTGGTTAACATATTGCAGAGCGGTTTCTTCGGCTACCTTGTCGAGGATCTCCAACAAGAGACCAAAACGCAAGTTGCCCTGCAGGGGTTCGTCCACCACCATGTAACGGCGGCGCAGGGCGGCATCGCTGCCGAAAAGAAGGGTCTGGTTGAAGATGGTTTCGCTTGGAAGAGTCATGTATTATTGCTCATAAGATATTGAAGGTTAGCTATATATCGACACAAAAAAAGGTAAGGGATGGTTCCTGATTTTGCAAGGGCCGAATGGTCTGCACAATCATCAGCTCCAGGATTCGGTTGGTGTTTGCTTGTCGGCCACCCCTGATAGGGCTTGCATGTACGATTCGATTCATCACAAAAGTTGATTAGTGATCACTATAACTGATGTTTCGCTGAACGAAATCATTCGTCAATAATTCGAGCAAAAAGGAGAGACATGCTAATCTTGCTTGACAAAGCCCCAAGGATATTTTAGTAATCGCGCACTTAGACATAATATGGCCCCATCGTCTAGTGGCCTAGGACACTGGCCTCTCACGCCGGCAACAGGGGTTCGAGTCCCCTTGGGGTCACCAAGTAAAATCAACGCTTTAGCTCTTACCAGCTAGAGCGTTTTTTTTATGCGGTAAGTTAACGGTGAGTTCATCCTCTTCACCGTCCTTAGATTTTCCTTCCAAAACCCTCAAAGAAGACCTTACAGATTTCAACCGGGGAACATACTTTTCCGTTGTTGAAACGCTCTTGTGCCGTGAAATATCCTTGATATCAATCAAAGGAACAACTGCTTGCGTAAGAATGCTGGCGGTCAAGTGACGAATACCATGAAGTCCGAAACTTTACCCCTCCACGTTTTCATAAACCCGCTATCCATCAACGGCGCACCATGTTAGGTTGCCCGGTTTTAGGATCAGGAATAACCCATTCTTGAAAAAGCTCCATCTTCCATCCCTTCAAGAGAACCATAAGGGCATCCGTCATCGGAAGCCAATCATGTTCAAGCGATCCATTCCGCGCTTTCTGGTGTAAATCCTGATTTCCCGACCAACATAATCAATATCGGACCATCCGAGGTAAACACTTCACTGCGCCTAACGCCAAGGTGGAGAAAGGCTAAAAACATCGCCCTATCCTGAATATTATTCACTGGGTTGAAGACTGCCCAAAAATCCTTCTCAGATGGAACCTACCTGCGTTTTCATATTTCAGGGAAACGGTCAACAAAACACGGATTAAAAGCCTTAAAAAATCGATATATTTAGAACCCCAATTCCAAGTGGCAATAAATATTTACAATCCTTAT
>CAITZN010000268.1 GCA_903896915.1 uncultured bacterium | reverse complement strand
AGGAGGAGCATCAGCAGCATGACCCAGTCAAAATGTTGTAACAACTGTCTGTCAAATCGAAACATATCAATATTTTTGCAGGTTCAATCTTGTTAAGGAGAAGACTCTGAACCGTCTTCAGTGTCTTCGACGGGAGTCGCATCGGTATCCTCAATCATATCCTTGGACAATAACACTCTGTTGCCAGTTGCCCCTTTTGGCACCTGAGCGGCCCCCTGTTGCTCCTTAGATTTGTCCTCAAAATATCTGTTCAGGATTTTTGCGGCAATAGGGGCGGAGGCAGACCCACCGTGCAGTCCGTGTTCCACCAGGACTGTAACCACAATCTCCGGGTTCGATGCAGGCGCAAAACAGGTGAACCAGGCGTGATCTCTGTACTCATACGGAATATCGGCCTCTTTCAGACCTTTGTACTGTGCCAGCCGGACCACCTGCGCGGTACCAGTCTTGCCACCGACGACTATTCCTTGAGAATCAATCTGGGCCTCTCGGCCTGTCCCCCTCTTGCTGTTGACTGCCTCAATCATGCCTTCGCGGACCAGCTTAAGATTTTTCCCCTGCCCTGAAAGCCTACTCAGAACTTCCGGGGTGAAAGAACTGACCACCTTGCCGCTGGGATCGCGCACCTGTTCCACAATCGCCGGTTTATACAGCGTCCCTCCGTTGGCGATCACCATAGTCATAACCGCCACCTGTACTGGGGTTGCCAGGTCAAAGCCCTGGCCGATGGCGACCGAAAGGGTCTCGCCTTCCTGCCATGGCTTGCCATAGCGTTTTTTCTTCCATTCTGAGGTGGGAATAAGACCCGATTTTTCATGCTCCATCTCAATCCCAGTTTTATTGCCCAAACCGAACAAATTGGCATATCGGGCAAGCCTATCAACGCCCAGCTTTTGCCCTACCTGATAAAAGTAGACATCACAAGATTCGGCCACCGCCCGTTTGAAACTGATCTGACCATGACCGCCTTTTTTCCAGCAACGGTATACCCGGTTGCCGAATTGGATAGATCCGCCGCAATACACGGTTGTATCGGGGGTAATGATATTTTCGGCAAGGCCGGCAAGAGCTGTGACGGTTTTATAGGTCGAGGCCGGTGGATATTGACCTTGGACCAGTTTATTTACCAGCGGGTGCAGAGGGTTATTAAGCATTGCCTGCCAATCCTTCTGTGAAATCCCGCCGACGAACTCGTTAAGATGGAGAGTTGGAGAACTGGCCATCGCCAACATTCGACCGGTGTTTGCCTCCATTGCCACCACTGCCCCAGCTCTATTCCCCGCAGCCATTTCTTCTTCGGCTATTTTCTGCAACTCAACATCCAGAGTAAGATGCAGATCTTTTCCAGGGAGAGGTTCATCTCCTTTCAGGTTTTTCTGTTCAAACCCAAGGGCGTTGACCTCCATGTATTCGTGCCCCTTTTCCCCGCGTAAATCGCTCTCTCGCAGACGTTCCAGCCCCATCTTACCGACGAGATCCCCTCCCCGGTATAATTGTTGATCAGCCTGTTCCAATTCCACCTTGCTGATCTCCCCCATATAGCCAATGAGGTGCGAGGCCAGATTCCCGTAATGATAGATGCGTAACGGCACAACTTCGATTTTAATTTCGGGCAGGTACATCCTATTGTTTTCGATGCGAGCGACCATTTCCCAGTTGATGTCTTCAGCAAGTCGCACCGGAATGTGCCCTGCAGTACTGGTCATCTTGCGTATCTTATCTAGGAGGGTCGAGGCATCCTGCCCGAGAACTCTGGTCAGGCTCTTGAGCCATTCGTCATGAATTTTATTATTCTCGCGAATCCAGACAACATTAAAAGAAGGGCGATTGGTGACGATCTCACGACCACGGCGATCATAAATATTGCCCCGGGGTGCAGCGATCTCCACAGAGCGGACTCGATTGGAGTCTGCCAGTTCACGGTAATAATTGCCCTGCTGAACCTGCAGATACCAGAGACGGGTTACGACAACAGCAAAGAAAAAAATGATAATAAATAGTGAATATAAAGCCTTTTTTTTATATCCGCCCAGGTCTCCATCATCCCGATGGGTCAACTTGGTCACCCCAGTGTCCTTTTTTCGCTCGGCATCAAGAAGCGGTTCCGGTTTTTTCCGGTTCGATTTCCTGATGTTCTTTGCGTTGCTGCTGAAAAAATTCGCCACACTCACTGCAATCACTACACCAAAAAGAATAAGTCAGGCTTGCCGCCTGCGCCGGTTATCCGTTCGCAAGCGCAGGCTGTTCCAAGGAAAAAGACGGCGATGCGAATACTTCAGCACCAGATCGAAAAGGTAAAAAAGGGGGTAGGTCAAAACGGCAACAAGCATGGCTTGGGCGATCATTCTCCACCAGGACCAAGATACAAGCCCCTCTGGTTCAACGAATCGTAAAAACAAGTACACTCCCCAAGAGACCACCAGGTAACTGGTACCAACAAGTGGTATCTGATACAATGACTCGTTGACCGGCAATTTCCCCGAGATGAACCGGAGGAGAAAATATCCGCTGAAGCAGAGGATAGCATACATGCCCAGCACCGTTCCGGAAAGAACATCCAGCATACATACCAAAGGAAAGATCACAATTAGACTGCGGAGCAGATCGAGCCGGTAGGCCAGGTAGGCAACAAGGACATAATAGCAATCCGGAGCAAAGAGCCAAACGGGTGAAGGCATACAAACAGTTGTTTGCATGATCACCAGTAGCAGGCCGACTACAATAAAGTTAAAAACAATCATTCTTTGTCATTCCACATTGCTCGGACCATACATCGTAAAGTCACGAGAGCTACATCTTTGCCCACCGAGCCAACGATGAAAAACCGTCTGCACCATCCAAAGCTCTACCAAAGAGTCCCGTGCAGGTGACCCCTGATATGCATTCCCTGCCCGCCCCTAAAGACATACCACCTCGAGGTCAACGCCGCTCCATCTGCCGAATTTCCGACACATTCTGTTGTTCGATGACCAGCAGATTCTCAAGTGTCTGGTAATCAACCACAGGGGTTACTTCGATTTCGTGGAACATCCCCCTCGGTTTTTTGATGATTTTCGAAACCACACCGACTGGCAGGCCAGTTGGAAACACGCCCCCATAGCCGGCCGTTACCACATGATCGCCTTCTTCGACTTCTGCTGTTTTAAGGATGTACTCGAGACGGTAGGTCAAAGTTCCCGTTCCTTTTAAAATACCGCGAACTCTTGATTTCTGAAGAAGGACATCAATAGCGCTGGATGGCGCAATTGCCAGGAGAACTTTGGCATAATTAGGGGAGAGGGTAAACACTTGGCCGACAATCCCATCGCTATTCACCACCGGATTACCCTTCATGATACCGCTATTGGAACCCTGATTGATGATAACCGAACGAAACCAAGCTGAGGGATCCTTGCCGATGATGGTGGCCGCGATAGTCGGCTGGGCAAGACTGTTTTTGAATTCCAGCAATTTACGAAGGCTGGCGTTAGT
>CAITZN010000267.1 GCA_903896915.1 uncultured bacterium | reverse complement strand
TCCCCGAACGAAACCATCTATTTCAGAACGATCTAAAGCCAAGGGGAATGCGTCTGTATGTTCCCCTATTACCCTGCTACGGCAAGAGACGAGAACGTAGCCACCCGGAGCGACCAGATCAATAATTGCGTCAATAGCTCGTTTTCGATTCGAGCCGGTTAGAATCTGGATAGTGTTGCACTCGTATACCAATTCGAATGTTCGATGCCACTCTGCAGGGAGATTGAACAGGTCTGCCACCTTGTAGTCTACTGAACTGTTTGGAAATCGCTGCCGACACATAGCAATTGCCGATGTGGATATATCGAAGGCAGTGACGCTAATGCCATGGGTAGCCAGTGCTTCTGCATCATCGCCTAAACCGCACCCAATTGTGATTGCCAACGTTCCTGCTGAAGTGCTGTTCTTTTCAATCCATGCGAGAAGCAAAGGGCTAGGTTTCAAATCAGCCCAGTACACCTTGGTTGTATCGCCATCAGCACGGGCATAAAATTCTTCGAACCAACCATCAGGATTGCCCTGATCTGCATAAGCCTTAGCAAGAAGTTGGGTCGCTAGTTTTGTATTATCCATGGGTTATACCGTTTTCTTGTTTAAAATTTCACTCCTTACTCTGCCTCAGCTATTGCAAATTCCAGATCAATCATTTCTTTAGCTCTTTCCATTGCACGTTGCCTGTTGTCACCGCCCATTCCGACATGCTGGCAGTGACCAGACGGGGAAGTGATATCAAAGCTGAAATTTGCTCACATATTCTTCTCGGCAGTCACAGATATAGACCAACCTTTATATGTATCTATTGTTTTGTTATTCATGGCAATTCTCCAAATAACTTAAGAATAAGAAGCCCTCGTCCTTTTAAATAACGATAAGCCTTATTGCCTACATTCCAACCATGCCAAGATTCAATTTCCGATTCTAGAACAGCTCTATTGATATTTTGAGCAAAGTGGGCCGCAACCTCCTAAAAATTTTAGCATTTCCCTATAAGTGTCCTTGACTCAGCCAATACCCGGACTTTATACTACATCGTGTGCATTGTCATGGCCGCAGGGTCAGCAATACTGATATGTAATATAATGAGTTAGGATAGATGATGGAGTGATAATTTATGACTAAAACAAAATTGATTGAAGCTCTAGCCGAACAGCAAAAAATGTCCGTAAAAGAGGCAAAATCGATTGTGAATACTATTCTGGCAGCGATGACAGACGCCTTGTTAGACGGCCAGAACGTTGAAATCCGTGGATTCGGCAGTTTTCAGGTGCGACAATATGAATCGTACATTGGGAGAAATCCAAAAACCGGAAAGGAGATAAAAGTTGCACCAAAGAAATTACCATTTTTCAAGCCAGGCAAGGATCTTCGAGAACAGATGAACCAAAAATAATCATCATTTACCTGGATGATTACATAAGATTCATGGACAGTATAATTTCAGATCAACTCATCCTTGCGATTAAAGACCAATTTCAGCTCAACTGGAACGGTGTCCACGGAGTCAGCCATTGGGCCAGGGTGTGCGAGAATGGCTTGCAGTTGGCTGAAGCAACAGGAGCCAACAAAAAGGTAGTTAAGCTCTTTGCTTTATTCCATGACAGTCAACGGCTCAATGAGAGTTGGGACCCTGATCACGGTCCACGTGGAGCACGCTTTGCAGAATTGCTTAGAGGCAAATTATTCGACCTGCCAAATGACGAGTTCGACCTACTTTTCACAGCTTGTAGTCTTCATACTCAGGCAAATACGCACATAGACAGAACTGTTCAAACCTGTTTTGACGCGGATCGGCTTGACCTCGGTAGGGTCGGAAAAATTCTCGATCCAAAATTTTTATGTACCGAAGCTGCGAGAGACCCAAAGACGATTGAATGGGCTAACCAGCGAAGCATCAACGGTTTCGTTCCCGATAATATTCTCGGACATGCTAATTTTCTATGAAAACATTAATTTAGCTGTTCGCTATCATCGCAACAATTAGTTCACTTGCCCTTTCACCAGCCTTTGCAAGCCAAACAGATTGTCCAGAACATTTCGTCGGTGGACAAGCGCCGGACCTGATCAACCAAAAGCTATCCAACAAAACCCAAGAAGTCTGCTATTCCGGTTATACGGACGAACAAAGAAAAAGAAATGAAGCGAGGCAATGAGAGATTCCCTTTGTTTCCTGAGGACTCCCAACAAAAAATGGACAGAGAGTGGACAAAAACTAGAATAAAAAAGGCGACCCAAGCTAAACGCTTGAATCGCCTCAATCTCTAATGGGGTGAGCGATGGGACTTGAACCCACGACCTCCGAGGCCACAACCCGGTGCTACCACCAGCTGAGCTACGCCCACCACGCAATCGCCTGCTTATATACCTAGAAGCGGTCTTTTTCGCAAGAGGAAAGTCAGCTGGCCAGCTCGCGCTGACAGTGTTTACAAACAACCGCTCTTGCCTTAATCAGCTCAGCGCAATGAGGGCACTCTTTGAGGAAATGGTTGGCCAGCACTTTATTGATCGCCAGATTGACCTCATGTTCCAAGTGCGGGACTTTAAAAACATGACTGCGCAACGGCTCGACACAGGCAATATCATTCAAAAGGACCAGCAGCTTGACAGCCCTTGATTTGTTCTCTGTCGATGCCGAATCATCAAGCAGCACCGTCAGCACTGGCTCCAGCTGCTTCCGCTCGACACAATGATCGAATGCTGCGAGAGCTTCCTGTTGCCGTTGATACCGTGCACTCTGCCGTTTAATGTCCTCGATGTCGACGATGCTGCCGGTGAAAGCCTCCCTGCCGACCACCATCATGCTATAGGTTTCCTTGGAATCTGGGATCTCCATGTGACGGTAGGAGCCGACATGGCCGTACTGATTGGCAATATATTCCCAACCGTTGGCAAAGAGCGGACATTCGTCGTTGAGGCAGATGAACAAATATTCCGAACCCCAACCCAGGCCGTCCCCGACATGGACCGATGGAGAGTGACAGATACTGAGATCGCCGCTGCAATGCGGACAGGTGTGTTTTTCTTCGATATATTTTAATAGGACAGACAACATGATGATTCCTGACTCCTTAGGGTTGAGTTTTGTTCACTGATTGCGGCAAAGGGCAAGGGGGGCCACCGACCGGCGGCAGAGGCAAGCCAACTCAGCTTGCACCCGTACGGAGAACAGGGCCAAAAAGAAGAAAAGCGCCCCACAGAGCAAAAAGCGCCAGCAGTAACAAACCTTTTCTGCGATTATTTTTCATTCGACCAAACTAACCACTCACCTGCCTGCGGTCAACCGCTCAATTCAAATCATTCGCCCCAGGACCTCGTCCACGGCCTTGGCCTGCTGCATGCGAGCCTGGAGAAAAGCATCGGTGAGATGTTCCGCATTTTCGTCGATAAGGGTGCAAAGAACGGGAATGGAGGCCGCATCAGCCATCTGGATGACCTTATCCAGATTTTTCACGAAATCGCTGACAATCTTACGGCTGTCACCGGCGGTAGACATGATTTCGGCGTAGGTTCGCGGATTCTGCGAATGGACTCGCGACATCGCCAGAATGGGATACAGGGAGGTCAGGGTGCAATGGCTGGCAATGTCCTCACTGGTGATATTATTCTCATTCAAAGTCATGGCTAGGGCCACGGAAATCACGGTGGGCAGTTTCTGGCCGATGCCCATGAGCAAGTCATGTTTCGAGGGCGTGTCATGATAGATATCAGCCCCGTGTTTATAGAGAAATGCCTCGAATTCACTGCAGAACATACCGCTACGTGCAGTCCGCACCACAATGGCGTTTTTGTCCTTCATGGTCGCAGCTTGTGGACCCCAGAGATTATGTACCAACATCACCTCAACCTCGTCACTGGTGACATCCAGAGCGCTTTTGATCGTCTCCTCCGATTCACCGGCCAGGAGTATCAAGGCCTTGCCGTTACCGATCATCGGCCCGAACTTACGGACAGTGGCCGAAGTGACTGAGATCGGCACGCAGACAATTACCACATCAACCTTGTCGATCATTTGTTCAGGTCGCAGGGTCGTCTTCCGACCGGTCATCAACACTTCATAGCCTTCACTCTCCAGGCGACGAGCAAACCATTTGCTCATGGCACCGGTCCCGATGAAGCCAAACGATTTTACATATTTGGTTCGCATGTCGACCCGGGGAAAGCTACCAAGTAGCCGGATCACGCCCCGCTGCTGGATCACCCGGGACTCTATATGCTCAATGGCATTGGCCATGATATCGGATTGTATGTGCCCTTCCGCCTCCAAATAAATACGGAGTTTCTGTGTCTTGAGATCGTTCTCGGAACGCATGTCGACGATACTGATTCCCCGGCGAGAAAACTCGCCCAGGATATCCACCAGAATACCAACCCGGTCATCCAAGGGTTCGGTGATCAGGGTGGTCGCGTCATAACCGGTGGCTGGGGCCAGATTGTGGCCTAGAACTGCGTAACGGGTCCGGTTATGCGGGGCGACCTCGCGCTCGATAATCCGCAAACCGTAGGCAGTTAGAGTCTCGGCATTATCGATCACCGCCCTCCCCTTGATTGCACCGCTTTCCCTGATCTCAGCAATCGCAACGGCGATATCCTGGACGCTCATCTCGGTAATGCCAGGCAGCCGGTTTTCGATAAACTCTTCACATTGAGTAAAAACTTCCCGCTTACCCACCAGCATCTTTAGATCTTCGAGGGTATCCTCCTCATTGAATACGCCTAAGGAAAGATTGGAATGCAGGATGACATTATCGACCCAGTAACCGCTCTTGATCCGATCAAAAAAACGAAAATACTGCTTTTTTTCGCCCTCACGAGTGTTGTAAACTGGAAGAATGGCGTAATCAGCCTCACCTGCGGTAAAGGCATCGAGCAGGGCCATGACATGCGGATAGAGCAGAATCTCCGCTTCACCATCATATTGCACAGCGGCCTGCCATGACTGGGAGTGTTCCGGCCCGATGGTCGCGATCTTTTTCATTGCTCAATGCCCCTGCAAAACTTTTGATAATTCAATGTCGATAACTTAAAAAAATTCTTGCCCCATGTAGTAACCCCGGTGAAGGCCGGAGTCTGGAAATCGTCGTTCGTATAGTCGATATAAAAAAAGGAGGCTACTGGTATCTCCATCTTCACCTCGCACCGTATATTTATTCAGATAACACCACCAGCTCGAAATTCTTCCAGAGTAGCCAAAGCCATTCCCATCTCGGTCAGTATCTCGTCGGTGTGTTCGCCCAGTTCCGGTGCATGGCTGCGAAGAGTACCAGGGGTGAGCGATAATTTTGGGGCGATACCAAGCTGACGATACGCACCCCAGCTTTCATGGATAAGGTTTACAACCATATTGCGCTGCTGCACCTGTTCATCTTGCATCACTTCATCCAGGTTCAACACCGGCTCACAGCAGCAATCTTTATCGGCAAACAGCTGTGTCCATTCTGTCAGATCTTTACTGAGAAAAAGATCAGCTACCTGGTTCTGCAAATCCTTCTGATGCGGTCCGGGTTCAAAGTAGCTGGGTTGATTCCAATCGGGCCGACCGACGGCTTGGCAGAAGACCTTCCAGAACTGTGGTTCCAGTGCCCCCAACGACATGAAGCGACCGTCACGGGTCATATAAAGATTGTAACAGGCATAGCCATGGTTAAGGAAATCATCCCCCTGACTCGGGACCGTCGAATCGGCCAAATACTTCCCCCAACGGAGGCAATGCCAGGTGAGGGCGCCGTCAGCCATGGACATATCGATAAACTGGCCCTTCCCTAACCGTTCCCTGGCAAACAGTGCAGCAGCAATACTGAAAGCGGCATAGAGCGCCCCACCGCCTAAGTCTGCAACTTGCACCCCCGGAAACGTAGGGCTGCCCTCGCGGCCGCTATAGGAAAGCACACCATTCAGCGCCAGATAGTTAATATCGTGACCGGCTCGTTGCGCACGCGGCCCATCCGTGCCGTATCCGGTAATGGCGCAATAAATCAGGCGGGGATTAATAGCCTGCAACTCCTTGAAACCTAAGCCAAGCCTGTCCATTACCCCCGGTCGAAAGCCTTCCAGAACCACATCGGCTTCTGCCACCAACTGTTTGAAGATATCTTTGGCCTCTGGTTTCTTCAGGTTCAAGGTCAATGACCGTTTATTTCGATTCAAGACAACATGGTACCCGCTGTTTTTTCCTAGAAACGGAGGCCACCCACGAATATAATCCCCGCCATTGGGATCTTCTATCTTGATGACATCAGCTCCGAAATCAGCCAAGAGCATGGAACAAAATGGACCCGGCAAGAGACGCGACAAGTCCAACACTTTCACCCCGGTAAATGCAGCCAGCATATAGCCCTCCGTAGATCGTAGATTAGGTACGCTTTAACCGTTCCCAGTCCCTGGAATCCTGAAGTACAGTTCTGTCCTCCTACTACTTCAGCTTAACTTAACCTCTTTGACCGTGGACATCGCCGTGGCGATTATGCCTGCGACATCAGCCACATTGCTGGGCATGATGATCGTATTGGTTGTTTTAGCCAGGTTACCGAACTGGTTGATGTATTGTTCGGCCAACCGCATGTTGAGCGCTTCAATGCCCCCTTGTTCCTTGATAGTCGCTGCTACCTTATTGATGCCCTCGGCAGTGGCTGAGGCAATAAGCTCGATTCGTTTCGCATCCGCCTCGGCGATGAGTGTGACCTGAGCTGCCTTGCCCGAGGCCTCATTGATCTGTTTTTGCTTCTCACCTTCGGATTGGTTGATCATACTCTGCCGCAAACCTTCGGAAGTGGCGATATCGGCCCGCTTCTGGCGCTCGGCGGTCATTTGGGCCTCCATAGCCTGCTTTACGGATACAGGCGGCGTGATATCTTTAATCTCGTAGCGAAGGACCTTCACACCCCATGACATAGCAGCCTGGTCGATGGCGTCGATCACTTCGGTGTTGATCTTCTCACGCTCCTCAAAGGTCTTATCAAGATCGATTTTGCCGATGGCAGAACGCAGCGTCGTCTGGGCAAGTTGCGAAGCAGCGCGGAGATAATTGTCTATGCCGTAGGCAGCCTTATGCGCATCTTGCACTTCCAAATAAATAATGCCGTCCACTTCCACGCTCACGTTATCTTTGGTGATGCAGATCTGAGCGGGGATATCGACGACCTGTTCTTTGAGACCGAAGACATATGCGGCTCGATCGACAAAGGGGATCAGAATATGAAAACCTGCTTCAAGCGTGCGGTCAAACTTGCCAAGACGCTCGATGATGTAGGCACTCCTTTGTGGGACAATAACCGCTCCTTTGACAAGCGTGATGATGACGAGGACAGCGACGGCGAAGAGGGCAATGAGTGTTGGCGTCATAACAACGGATTCTCCTATAATTTTTTTATACTCTGGAAAATGATATCGCCCAACGGGTGTCGGAACGAGGCCGGTCGCATCAGTTGAGAAAACAATAGCTAAAGACGATTGACAGCCTTGAGTTTGAGACAAGACCTGTTGGCTTTATCGACCCCAATGATTTCGGCTTCCGACCCGGCGGCGATTCGCTCCTCCG
>CAITZN010000266.1 GCA_903896915.1 uncultured bacterium | reverse complement strand
GCATGACGGTTACCGAGGTCAAGGGGTACGGACGACAGAAAGGTCATACTGAAATTTATCGTGGCGCTGAGTATGTTGTTGATTTTATACCAAAAATTAAATTGGAGATCATCATCGCAGCCGAACAGGTCGACCAGGTGATCGATACGATCACCAAGGTGGCGAGAACCGGCAAGATCGGCGATGGCAAGATTTTCGTGATGCCGGTGGAGAGGGTTATTCGAGTCCGGACCGGGGAGACTGGCAGCGAGGCTGTTTGATGGTAGCAACGCTCCGCCCGCAGCAGGAAGTGCTGGCTGAAGCCTGGCGCCAGGGGCTCAGCGGCCAGGAGATACTGCAGCGTTGCGCTGGCCTGGTGGATGATTTTATTGTCAAACAATTTGACGAATCGCCAGCAGTCCAGGGGGCAAAAGGATCCATAGCCGTCATCGCGTTGGGCGGATATGGACGCCAGGAGTTTTTTCCATATTCCGATATCGATTTGTTGCTGTTGCATGATTGGTGGTCAAAAAAATCGATGCAGGCAGTGACGGAATCCCTCCTCTACCCGTTGTGGGATGAAGGGTTTGAGGTTGGACAAAGTGTGCGCGGCGTTAAGGATGCCGTCCAGTTTGCCTTGGAGGATTTTCATTTCCAGGTAGCGTTGCTCGATGCCCGACTCTTAGCCGGATCGCAGCAACTTTTCGACGAATTACGGGCACGCTACACCAAAAAAGTCTTTGACGGTCGTCGCCATGAATTTGCCCGGACCATGGAAGCCTTTATGTTGGAACGATGGCAGAAGTACGGGAGCCACACCTATCTGCTGGAGCCCCATATCAAGGAAGGCAAAGGGGGATTGCGCGATATCCAGGCCATGCTTTGGGTTGCCAAAGGTGTCTTCGGCCTTCAGGATCTCGACGCTATTGAGGCCTCCGGCATGCTGGAGACGACAAATCGCCAGGCGTTTGAAAATTCCTGGTCAATGCTGGCCAAGATCAGAAATCGCCTGCATCTGCTCTGCCGCAGAAAAAACGACCACCTGATTTTCGAATTGCAGCAAGAGGTAGCCGAATCCTTTGACTACAAGGACCGAGAGGGGCTACTCGGGGTTGAGCATTTCATGCGGGATGTCTACACGCACCTGCAGACGGTTTCCGTGGTCACCGACCTGTTCTTTGAACACGTCCAAGAGGTTCTGGGGCTTACTGCCGGTTTGGGCGTTGAGCAACAACTTGAACGATCTATTGTCCTCCGTGGCGGCACTATACGACTAGCGGCAAGGGAAGACCTGGAAGAGCGACCCTATCTGCTCCTGCGGCTTTTCCTCCAGGCAGGAAGAATGGGGTTATCATTGCATCATCGCACCCGGCAGATCGTGACCAGCCACTTACATCTGGTGGATGACCATTTCCGATCGTCGAAGCGGGCGGCCGGGGTTTTCCTTGAACTGCTGACCCAGACGGACGACATTTTTCCGGTGCTGGAAACCATGCTGGCCACCGGCCTGTTGCCTCGTTACATCCCCGAATTCGCAGGAGTGGAATCACTGGCGCAGCATGATTTGTACCATCTGTACACTGTTGACCGGCACCAGTTGCAGACCGTAGCCGAACTGAATGTGCTGAAAAAGAGCAAGGTGGAGTTGTTTGCCGAGATCCCAGAGATTGAAGTTCTCTACCTGGCGGCACTGCTCCACGATATCGGTAAAGGCAAGCAGGCGGATCATTCGACTCTGGGTGCAGAGATGGTGATGAGTATCGGGCAACGTTTGCATCTTTCGGAATCAGCCTGCGAATCATTGGCATTTCTTATCCGCTACCACTTATTTTTGCCCGAAAATGCGATGCGTCGCGATTTCAGCGACCGCGAGTTCATCCGTCAGACTGCGGAACTGATCGGTGACAATCAGCGGCTGACCATGCTCTACCTACTGACCATTGCCGACTCCAAGGCCACTGGTCCCTCGGCTTGGTCGGATTGGAAATCCAGCCTGCTCTCCGAGTTGTACCTGAGCATAAAGGCCTGTCTCGGTGCCGATTGTCATCTTGGCACCAGCGGGGGGGAGGATGAAGAGCAGGGGGTGAGCTGGCTTCGGGAGCAGATCCTTGCGAAACTAGATGGCCAGCCGACCCGGATCGACATTGCGACCTTGCCGCCTGATTATTTAATGAGTTTTAGCCTGGATGTTGTGTTGCAACATCTCCAGATACATCGGGAACAGGCTTCCCCGCCTGCAACAGCAGATTTTGCTCTTTCCGCAACAGAGAAAGCGCTCCTGGTCGCTGTTGATTATGGGTCGTGACAAGGTCGGGTTGCTGGCTAAATTCTGTGGGGTGCTGGCCCTGCATAACCTCACGGTATTATCAGCCCAAATCTTTACCTGGCCAGACGGCACGGTGGTCGATGTTATCGAGGTCGTTCCGTCGACGAGTCGGACATTTGAAGAGTTGAACTGGCAGACTGTTGAGCGAGATTTGAATCTGGCGATCAATTACCGTCTTGATGTTGGTTATCAACTTTACCAGAAGTTGCAGTCGCAGGGATACCGACCGGTGCGGCAAATACAGCAGTTGGAGCGCAAGGTTATCATCGACAATCAGACCTCGCAAAACTACACCCTTGTCGATGTGTATGGTGGCGACAGCCGGGGGACATTGTACCAGTTGACCCAGACCCTGGCCGATTTCGGCCTGACCATTCATCGAGCCATGATCGCCACCGAGGTCGAGCAGTTGATCGATGTATTTTATGTCAAGACCACCGCAGACGGCAAACTAACTGACCCCGCTGCGGTGGAAAAGGTGCGCATGACCCTTATGCACATCATCGGTGCAGAGGAGGCGGAACCCGAAACCGCAGGCCCCCAGCGCCAACCCTAGGAGCAACACTATCCGGCAACGGCCGGGTTTTTCATCAATCCACAAAATAAACTAACTTTTGAACTGTAGTAATCATCATCTTCAACCCCTTTATGGAGCGTGCACAATGAGTGGAATCGAGGCCCGTCTGAACGCCATTTCGGCGATCATCAACTACCAGCCATCCCATGCCCCCCTGAATTTCAGCGAAACAAAACCCACCGACATTTTCGGATCCAACGTCTTCAGTGACAAAGTCATGAAGGAACGTCTGCCCAAGCATGTCTACAAGTCGTTGAGGAACACTATCACTTTAGGCGAGAAACTTGACGCCTCTCTTGCCGACGTGGTCGCCAACGCCATGAAGGACTGGGCTATTGAGAAAGGTGCTACCCACTTCTCCCATGTCTTCTATCCCCTGACCGGCCTCACCGCCGAAAAACACGACGCCTTCCTGGTTCCCGACGGCGACGGCGGCGCCATGGCCGAGTTCTCCGGCAAGATGCTCATTCAGGGCGAACCTGACGCCTCCAGCTTCCCCTCCGGCGGACTGCGCGTCACCTTCGAAGCCCGCGGCTATACCGCTTGGGACGTCACCAGCCCGGCTTACCTCCTTGAGAATCCCAACGGTACCTTCCTCTGTATCCCCACCGCCTTTGTCTCTTGGACTGGTGAGGCCCTGGATAAGAAGACGCCACTGCTGCGCTCCCTCCAGGCCCTGAACAAGCAGGCCAAGCGCGTACTGGGTCTCTTCGGCGTCACCACTAAACTGCCCGTGGGCTCCTACGCCGGTCCTGAGCAGGAATACTTCCTGGTCGACCGTAACTTTGTGTTCTCCCGTCCCGACCTGCTCATCGCCGGCCGCACCCTGTTCGGCGCTCCCTCTGCCAAGGGCCAGGAGTTCGAGGACCAATACTTCGGCGTGATCCCCCGCCGCGTGCTTTCCTTCATGATGGAAGTCGAGCATGAGCTCTTCAAGCTGGGTGTGCCGGTCAAGACCCGACACAACGAAGTGGCCCCCGGCCAGTTCGAAATCGCCCCCATCTACGAGTCGGGCAACCTGGCCACCGACCACAACCAGCTGGTCATGACCACCTTACGTACCGTGGCTAAACGCTACGGCATGATCTGCCTGCTGCACGAGAAGCCCTTCGCCGGCATCAATGGCTCAGGTAAGCACCTCAACTACTCACTGGGCAACGCGGAGCTGGGTGGCCTTTTCGATCCGGGCGACACCCCCCACTCCAACGCTCAGTTCCTGGTCTTCTGTGCCGCCGCCATCCGCGCCCTGCACAAGCACGGCGCCCTGCTCCGAGCCACCGTGGCCTCCGCCTCCAACGACCACCGTCTGGGTGCCAACGAGGCCCCACCGGCCATCATGAGCGCCTACCTGGGCGAGCAGCTCACCGACGTGTTCGAGCAGATCAAGAAGGGTGAGGTCAAGGGATCCAAGACTAAGGGCATCATGAACATCGGCGTTGATACCCTGCCGCCGCTGCCCATGGATCCTGGCGACCGTAACCGCACCAGCCCCTTTGCCTTCACCGGCAACCGCTTCGAGTTCCGCGCCGTGGGATCCTCCCACTCCATCGCCGGCGCTCAGGTGGCCCTGAACACGATGATGGCGGAATCCCTCGATTACGTGGCAACCGAACTGGAGAAGTTGGGCAAAGTGAACAAGACCCAGTTCAACCAAGGTGTGCAGAAGCTGCTCCAGAAGATCATGCAGGAGCACGATGCCGTGATCTTCAATGGTGACGGCTACTCCGAGGCCTGGCACAAGGAAGCGGCCAAGCGCGGACTGCCCAACCTAAAGAGCACCCCCGAGGCCCTGCCAGTGCTCACCAGCAAGGACGCGGTGGCCCTCTTCACTAAATACGGCGTCCTCTCCGAGGCCGAACTGAAGAGCCGCCAGGAAATCTATCTGGAGCAATACGTTAAGACCGTCACCACCGAGGCCAACCTGGTGATCCGCATGTCCCGCACCGTGATTTTCCCGGCCGCCATGCGCTACCAGGGCCAGCTGGCCGAGACTTGCGCCAGCATGAAGGCCATCGGCCACGACTTCAAAATGGTCACCCTCGATGACGTCACCGCCAAGCTGCGCGCCATGCAGACCGAGGTGGACAAGCTGGAGAAGCTTCTGGCCCACGAGGGCGGCGACACCCTGAAGCATGCCACGTACATGTGCGAGAAGGTGCTTCCGGCCATGCTCGCGGTTCGCGGCTACGCCGATGCCCTGGAGTCCGTGGTGGCTGACGATCTGTGGCCGTTGCCCTCCTACCAGGAGATGCTGTTTATCCGCTGATCCCAGTTTCTTCACCAAAGCGTTCAAGGCCGCTCCCGTCAGGGGGCGGCCTTTTTCTTTCCCGCAAGACGAAAGCAATGCTGTTACGATCGACCTGATGGAGCAACTCTCGTGCCGTGTGTGCTGACATTGTGTTCGTGTATTGATATTTTCCATGTTCAATATTATACACGAATCAGGTTCAATGCCGTGTTTGTCGTTTTCAGCTGGATACGATGGTTGACCGGTTGGCCCACGAAGCACTGCAAATCAGCCGATCCCCTAGCAACCGTTGACTCTGGCTTACGTTCGCCAGTAATCAGAATCCACAAAGGATAAGGAGATGCGTTATGACACGTGATGAGATAATGAAAATTATCAAAGAGAAGAACGTCAATTTTTTCCGCCTGCAGTTTGTTGATATTTTCGGCTTCATGAAGAATATAGCCATCCCGAAAAGCCAGATCGCCAAAGCCCTGGACGGCCAGATGATGTTTGACGGTTCCTCCATCGAGGGCTTTGTCCGGATCAATGAATCCGACATGTACCTCAAGCCTGATTACGATACTTTTATGGTGCTGCCTTGGCGGGAAAAAAACGGGACCAATGCGGCCCGCATTATTTGTGACGTGTACAAGCCGGACGGAACTCCTTTTGTTGGCTGTCCGCGGAACAACCTCAAGCGCGTTTTGGCAGATGCAAAAAAACTCGGCTATACCATGAACGTCGGCACCGAGTGCGAATTCTTCCTGTTCCGACGAGACGAAGACGGACTGCCCACCACCATTACCGACGATGTCACCGGCTATTTCGATGTAGAGCCCGATGATGCCGGTATCGATTGCCGCCGCAAGATCATTGAAACCCTTGAGGCTATGGACTTCGAGATCGAGGCCTCTCATCACGAGGTTGCCGAGGGGCAGCACGAGATCAACTTCAAATATGCCGATGCCCTGACCGCCGCCGACAACACCATTACCTTCAAATGGGTTGTCCGTTCGATCGCTGCCGAATTCGGTCTGCACGCCACCTTCATGCCCAAACCGGTTTTCGGGATCAACGGATCAGGCATGCACACCAATCAGTCTTTGTTCAAGCTTGACGGCACCAATGCCTTCTTTGATGAAAAAGGTACGCTGCAGCTGAGCGAAGTTGCCTATAAATACATTGCCGGTATTATGAAAAATGCTCGCGGATTCTGCGCCATTACCAATCCGCTGGTCAATTCTTACAAACGTCTGGTTTCCGGCTATGAAGCACCGGTCTATGTCGCCTGGTCTGCCTCCAACCGCTCCGCTCTCATCCGCATCCCGGCCTCCCGGGGCATGGGAACTCGGACCGAGGTGCGCTGCCCGGACCCCACCTGCAACCCCTACCTGGCCTTCGCCATGATGTTGAATTCAGGCCTGGACGGCATCAAGAATAACCTGCCCGTGCCGCCATCAGTCAATGTCGATATCTTCGAGATGACCGCTGCCGAAAAAGTGGAAGCTGGTATTGCCAGTCTGCCGGCAAATCTCCTGGAGGCTATCCAGGTCCTTAAAGACAATCCAATCGCCAAAGAATCTCTTGGCGAGCATATCCTCGGGAAATATATTGAAGGGAAAGAGAAGGAGTGGGATGCCTTCCGGACCGCAGTTACCGATTGGGAGCTGGACAATTATCTAAGCAAATATTAATCCGGTCGAAAGTATAACGAGACAAAAAGGGCGCCCCTTACGGGACGCCCTTTTTTTATGGATTCGATGTCGCGCGAAAAAATGCCTTTATCGCTGCAGATCGCTGGTTAAATCAGCCAACTCCTTTTCCAGGAGCGTTTCTTTTTCCAGGAGTGCTTTGGCGCATCGCTCCAGAACAGCCCGGTTGCTATCCATGATCTTCAAGGTCACCGCAAAGGTATCATCAATGATTTTCCGCACAGAAGCATCGATCTGCTGAGCGGTACTGTCACTGATCATGCAACCGCTCACACCGGCGCCGTGCTGCCCCACAAAGGTCTGGTTATTTTCTTCATAGACCACAAAACCGATTTCCGGGTCCATGCCATAGCGGGTGACCATATTCCGGGCAATATCCGTGGCCCTGGCGATATCGTCGGCGGCCCCGGTGGACAGGTGGTTGAAAATGAGTTTT
>CAITZN010000265.1 GCA_903896915.1 uncultured bacterium | reverse complement strand
TGACCGGTAGGGTTGTTGGGGCTATTAATCAGTACCACCTTGGTTTTGGCGGTCAAGGCACCTTCAATTGCGGCGAGATCGAGATTGAAGTCTTTGTCGGTCGGCACGACCTTGGCCACGCCGCCATGGTTGTCGATATAGAAATGGTACTCGACAAAAAAAGGCGCCAGGATAATGACCTCATCAGCAGGATCGAGCAGGGCCTTGAAGATAACATTCAAGCCGCCAGCCGCCCCGCAGGTCATGAGCACATCACCCAATTGCAGGTTGACCTGCTGTTCCCGCCCGAGCCGCTTGGCCAAGGCCTCACGGACAAACGGGTAGCCGGCATTGGGCATATAGCCGTGCGTGCCAGGCTGCTGATTTTTGGCCAGCTCGCTGAGCACCGTATAAAACTTGGCTGGCGGCGGCACATCGGGATTGCCGATGCTGAAATCAAAAACCTTGTCCGCCCCAAACTCCGCCTTCATCCTGGCTCCTTCCTCAAACATCTTCCGGATCCAGGAGGATTTTTCAGCAAACGCCTGCATCTTCTTGGCAACACCACTCATTGCGCTCCCCTTTTGCATAGGTAATAGTTAGTCACGATTCCAATTCAACACTGCCGATCGATGGCATCAAGGCCGGCCGTCATCTGTTCGCGAATTTTTTCTCAAAATAGTCGTACGCCACATTGATTTCCTTCATTTTCTCTTCGGATATTTTTTTGAATTCCTCACCGAGATGTCCGACCTTGTCCGGATGGTACTGCATGGACAGTTTACGGTAGGATTTCTTGATTTCGACAAAATCAGCACCTTGCTCCAACCCGAGGACCGCGTAGTACTGCTCCTCCATCTGGGCGGAGGAGGTCGCTTCCTGCCGCTGGCGATACATATATTTCGCCTCGATGGTACGTTGATCGTAGACCGAGACCTGCAGCAGCAGGGCAATCTCCCTGGCCAGGCGTAACTCGTTCTCCGGCGGCGGTTGCTTAGTGTAGATGATCTGATAGATCAGCTCCAGGAGAATCAGGCGCGGCTCGTAGGCAAAGGTGGTACGGAATTCATCCAGCAACTGCCGCAGATCGACCTGCGCATCCCTGGCTTCCTTCACCAACTGCTTCACCCAGTACATCTGATCCTGGTTATAGCGAAGTTGGTACTGGAAAAAACTAAGGATAGCAGCCAGTTCCGCCTTGCTGAAATGGCCATCGGCCTGGGCGATCTTCACCAGGATATTGACTAGGAGGAAGACAAACCGGTTATGACTCTCGGTCTGCGAGGCCTCGTATGTGGAGACTCGCCGCTGGACATAGTAGGTGAAGGCCCAGAAAGCAGCGACCATCAGGAGAACACCAGCCAGCCCGGAATAAAAGATAAAGCCAAAGAGCTTGAGCAGGGCCGGAGCACCGCCGGTAACCAATGCCAGCACGACGAGCAGGAGCAGGCAACCACCGCAGCCCGGTTTATTATGTTGTCGATATTCCATTACGTTTTAATCTAATAAATTGTAAGCCCGAAGAGAGGCTCATTGCTGTTATAATTTTGATCGAAACAATCACTCCGAATGCTGGGCAAACAGGGCATCAACAAATTCCCGGGCGTCAAAATCACGGAGATCGTCGAGTTGTTCGCCGATGCCGATAAAACGGACCGGAATCCTGCTTTCCCGGCAGACATTGGCGACGATGCCGCCCTTGGCGGTGCCGTCGAGTTTCGTCAGGGTCAGACCGGTGACCCCCACAGCCTCGTTAAAGAATTTCACCTGGGAAAGGCTATTCTGACCGGTGGTTGCATCGAGGACCAGCATGACCTCGTGCGGCGCCCCCTCCATTTTCTTGCCGATGACCCGCTTGATTTTCTTCAACTCTTCCATCAGGTTGACGCTGGTATGGAGGCGACCGGCGGTGTCGATCAAGATGACATCATACTTATGGGCAACCCCGTACTCAAGGCCGTCGAAGACTACTGACGAAGGATCGGACCCAGGATTCTGGGCAATGACCTTAACGCCGACCCGCTCACCCCAGATCTTGAGCTGGTTGATGGCAGCGGCGCGAAAGGTGTCGCCGGCTACCATTAAGACCGATTGTCCGGCGCGCACGAACTTAGCGGCAATCTTGCCAATGGTGGTCGTTTTGCCGACGCCGTTGACCCCGACCACCATGACGACAAAAGGACCCTCAGCAGGCATCACCAGTTCAGCTGACTGGTCAGTAGCCTCAATATAGGCCAGAATCTGGTCGCGGATAATCGTTTTCAAGGCCTGGGGATCGCTCAACTGGTCGCGTTTAACCTTTTTACGGGCATCATCAAGCAACTCCAGGGTGGTGGCCACTCCGAGATCGGCGGTGATCAGAATCTCCTCCAACTGCTCAAAGAGTTCCTGATCGATCTCCTTTTTCCCCAAAAAAAGGCGGTCAAGGCGGTAGATAAAGGAATCCTTGGACTTCCCCAGCCGCTCCTGCAATCGCTTGAACATCGACTTGGCTGCCGGTTTCTCCAGCTTTGGCACAATAGCCTCAGGCTCATCGACCACTGGTTCGGTGACAGGCGAAGGCTCCGGTACAACGGGAGCCGAAGGGATCGCTTCGATAAAAGCATCGGCTGACCCCAAGGGTTCATCCACGGCTTCGTCAACCGATTGCTCCACGACAGCAGCTGTTTCTTCTCCCCCCTCTTGAACTGGTTCGATTGTCTCCGGAGGGGCTGCATCTACTTGGTCTGCAAGAAGGTGTCCTGCCTCAGGTTCCGTTTGCTGATCATCAGGTGCAGGAGACAGAAGAACATCCTCCGCAACCGTAGTATCCATCAACTCCGGTTCGGTTGCCTCGGGCTCAGTCTGCTTACCGAATTTCTTTTTGAACCAGCCGAGCATCAGGTATCTGCCTCTGTTTGTTTCATGGCGATCTCCAGGACCTCACGGATAGTTTGAGGATAGTGAAAAATCACGCCCTTGCGCACATCTTCGGGGATTTCCAGCACATCCTTCTCGTTGAGAGCCGGCAAAATAAGCTCCTTGATCCCAGCTCTCAGGGCGCCCAAAACCTTTTCACCGATGCCGCCCACCGGCAGGACGTCGCCTCGCAGGGTAATTTCCCCGGTCATCGCCACATCCTGGCGGACCGGCTTGCCAAGAATAACCGAGACCAACGATGAGACCATGGCCACCCCAGCAGACGGTCCGTCTTTGGGAATCGCACCCTCGGGCACATGGACATGCAAATCGATGGCAGCAAAAACATCTTCATCAATACCCAAATCCTTGGCATGCGATCTTATATAGGTGAGCGCCGCAGTCGCCGATTCCTTCATCACCTCACCAAGCTTGCCGGTTAGCGTCAAACCGCCCCGTCCCTTCATGCTTGAGGTCTCGATAAAGAGGATCTGCCCGCCGACCGGAGTCCAGGCAAGCCCGGTCGCCAGCCCCGGCCCCCAACTTCGCGCCTTCATTTCAGGAAAAAATCGCTGCGGCCCCAGGAAATCGTAGAGTTTTTCGGGGGTCACAATCGTTTTTTCGGTCTGGCCGCGGGCGATCTTGGCGGCTGTCCCCCGGCAGATAGCAGCTAATTCCCGTTCAAGATTACGCACCCCGGCCTCCCGGGTATACGATGATATCAGCGCCTCGATAGTGGCCTCTGGCACCTCCAGGTCATCAGCAGTCAAGGCATGGGCCTCCAACTGCTTCGCCAGCAGATGACGGGTGGCAATGGCCACCTTTTCCTGCTGGGTATACCCGGAAAGATCAACCACCTCCATGCGGTCACGGAGCGGGCCGGGAATAGTGTCCAGAACATTGGCCGTGGCAATGAACATCACCTTGGAAAGATCGAATTCGATGTCCAGGTAGTGATCGGTAAAGGTTGCATTCTGTTCCGGATCCAGGACTTCGAGCAAGGCCGAGGAGGGATCGCCGCGAAAATCGTTGCCCAGTTTATCAACCTCATCGAGCAGGAAGACCGGGTTGTTAGACCCTGCCCGTTTCAGGCTCTCGATGATCCGGCCCGGCAGCGCGCCAATATAGGTGCGGCGATGACCACGGATTTCAGCCTCATCGCGAACACCACCCAGGGCAATCCGCACGAACTTACGATTCATGGTCCGGGCAATAGATTGGCCCAGCGATGTCTTGCCGACCCCGGGAGGACCTACGAAACAGAGAATCGGGCCATGGATATCCTCTTTCAGCTTACGCACCGCCAAAAACTCAAGGATCCGTTTTTTAATTTTATTCAGACCATAATGGTCCTGATTGAGATTTTGTTCCGCCTGGTCAAGATCCAGCGTGTCCTTGGTGGAATCGAGCCAGGGGAGGTCGAGTATCCAATCGATATAGTTACGCGAGCCGCTATATTCCGGGGAAGAAGGCGATATCCGCTCCAGCCTGATCAGCTCCTTGTCCACCACCGCCCGGGCCTGCGGGCTCAGACTCTTCTCGGCGATCCGCTCTTTCAGTTCCTTGGTCTCAACCTTGTCTTCGTCCCCCTCACCCAACTCCTTGCGAATCGCCTGCAACTGCTGACGAAGAAAGAATTCCCGTTGCCGCTCATCCATGTCTTTTTTCATGGTCGCCTGCAGCTGGTTGCTCATCTCCACGGTTTCCATCCGTTTGCTCAATTCCTTGGCTACCCAGTGCAGCAGAT
>CAITZN010000264.1 GCA_903896915.1 uncultured bacterium | reverse complement strand
CCTTCGCAACTTTCCCTGTGCTTGCAAGCCATTCAGCCCAGTAACCACATCCTGACCATCTCCCCCCTGATGGTTCCGACTAAACGGACCGCTGCACACAAGGTGTTCCATGAAATATCCGCTTGATTATACGACTGAAATCTGGTAGCAATTTTTTAATAAATTATGAAGGAATAGTCTTTTTTGACCCGATTTCACATTCCTGTTTACCGTAGGTGTACGTTGTAAATAAAGAGGTGCTCGCAGTACAACAAAAACTATTATTGGGGGGTTATGGATGAATGCATTGACGTTAGTTTTTATTTCGATGTGCGTTTTCGCCATTGGCTACCGGTATTACGGTCTGTTCCTAGCCAACAAGGTGCTCAACCTGCGCGAGGAACGGCTGACTCCGGCGGTAACTATGGCAGACGGCCATGACTATCACAAAACCAACAAGTACGTGCTCTTTGGCCATCACTTCGCAGCAATCGCAGCAGCAGGCCCCCTGCTCGGCCCTGTGCTGGCGGCGCAATTCGGTTACCTGCCGGGCGCGATCTGGATTCTCATCGGTGCCGTCATGGCCGGTGCCGTCCATGATATGGTTGTGCTGTTCGCCTCAGTTCGACACCGGGGACAGAGCCTTTCAAAAATAGCTGAAAGCGAGATCGGCAAGTCTGCAGGCGCCGTGGCCTCAGTGGCCTTCCTCTTTATCCTCATTTTGACGCTTGCGGGTCTCTCCATTGCCGTGGTTAACGCTATGTTCGAAAGCGCCTGGGGCACCTTTACCGTCTTTGCCACCCTGCCCATCGCCTTTCTCATGGGCATCTGGATGTACAAAATCCGGCCGGGCGACGTCAAAGGCGCCAGCATCATGGGTGTAGGGCTCCTTTTTATTGCCATCCTCATAGGCCCCTACATCGCCGCAAATCCCGCACTGGCTGCGATTTTCACCCTCTCCAAAAAACAGATTTCCATCTTCATTCCCATCTACGGCTTCGTAGCTTCGGTTCTGCCGGTCTGGATGCTGCTCTGCCCTCGTGATTATCTTTCCACCTATCTGAAAATTGGCACCATCCTCATGCTGGCAATCGGTATTTTTGTGGTCCGTCCCGACTTCCAAATGGGTGCCATCACCCAATACATCCACGGCGGCGGCCCCATCATCCCGGGTCCGGTCTATCCCTTTGTAATGATAACCATCGCCTGCGGTGCCCTGTCGGGTTTCCATGCCATTATTGGCTCAGGCACCACACCCAAAATGATCGGCAATGAACGCGACATCCTGTTCGTCGGCTTCGGTGCCATGCTGGTCGAGGGTTTCGTCGCGATCATGGCGCTGGTCTCGGCCTGCGTCCTCGTTCCCGCTGACTATTTTGCCATCAACACAGCACCGGCGGTCTTTGAAAAACTCGGAATGACCGTACAGCACCTACCCATGCTGGCCGAGCAGGTGGGAGAAAAGATCCAGGGCCGGCCGGGCGGTGCGGTCTCTCTGGCAGTGGGTATGGCCTATATTTTCGCATCGGTGCCCTTCATGAAGGGCCTAATGTCCTACTGGTACCACTTCGCCATCATGTTCGAGGCGGTGTTCATCCTCACTGCCGTGGATACGGGTACCCGCGTCGGCCGCTTCCTGCTCCAGGAAATGATCGGCAAGGCCATACCGCAGTTTAACGAGAAAAAGTGGTGGCCGGGAATCGTTATCACCAGCTTCCTCTTTACCGGTTCCTGGGGGTACCTGGTCTACACGGGCGACATTGCGACCATCTGGCCGCTGTTCGGCATGAGCAACCAGTTGCTCGCCTCCAGCGCGCTCATCATCGGCACCACGATGCTCATTCGCATGGGCAATGCGAAATACGCCTGGATAACAGCGGTTCCTGGACTCTTCATGGCCTTTACCACCCTCTACGCCGGGTACCTGAATATCACCACCAACTACTTGCCTAAGGGAAAGATACTTCTTGCCGTGTTGTCGGCCATCATCATGGCACTCATCTCCATCCTGTTTGTAGCGACCTTCAAACGGTGGCATGAACTGCTGCAGATCCAGCAAACCGTGCCGGACCGGTATGGAGACATGGTGCTTGAAGTTGTTGAGGAATAGAGAGGGGAGGTGGTGTAATGGGCTGCTGTGAATTTGAACTGCTGGAAATGAGTCAATACCGTGTGGTGTGCAAAGTGAAAAACCAGCACCGAACCAAAAGCAGCGGCCCCATTTTCTGCCATCTCTGTAACAGTGCGGTTCAGCATGCCTTCCTCAGGAAGGATTTTATCGGTTTCAAAGTCAGCATCACCTGCCCGCAATGCGGTTGGGAGTTCGAGGGATAGGAGGCAACACAGATGGATATGAAAACAGTTCGGGATATTGCCCGCGAGAAACTCAAAGGTTTTTGCCGGGTCTGCCCGGTTTGTGACGGCCGGGCCTGTGCTGGCGAGGTGCCAGGCATGGGCGGTGTGGGTACGGGCAGTTCCTTCAAGGCCAACATTGAGGCACTATCCCGAATACGACTAAATATGCGCACCATCCATAGGGTCAAAGAACCAAACCTTTCCTTAACCCTGTGGGGCAGACAACTCTCCATGCCTGTCTTGGTGGCACCCATCACCGGAACTCCGTACAACATGGGCGGGCAAATATCGGAAGAAGTTTTTATTGCCGATATGGTGGCCGGCGCCATTCAGGCAGGGACCATCAGCATGACCGG
>CAITZN010000263.1 GCA_903896915.1 uncultured bacterium | reverse complement strand
CAAACGACTGAGCACCAGCTCCCTGCCCTCGACTTCCAGATTTTGCCGAGCAGTCAAGGGGCGCGCCCCAGCACCCAGATCGCCCCGGACATTGCCATCTGTGACGATTGCCTGGTCGAAATCCTTGAGCCGAGCAACCGGCGTTTCCGCTACCCTTTTACCAACTGCACCAACTGCGGCCCCCGTTTTTCCATTGTCGAAAAGATCCCCTACGACCGGCCAAACACCTCGATGCGCCTCTTTCCTCTGTGCGAAGCCTGCAGCAGTGAATATCACGACCCTATGGATCGTCGCTTCCACGCCCAACCCAACGCTTGCCCCAAATGCGGACCGCGCCTGAGCTGGCACGATGGTGATGGCCATCCGATTACGGGAGACTGCCTGACCTTAGCGGCCAGCGCCCTGGCAGACGGCCACGTGGTGGCAATCAAAGGACTAGGGGGATTTCACTTAGCCGTTGATGCCGGATCAGCTGTAGCGGTGGTAAAGCTTCGGCAACGCAAAAATCGCGCCTCGAAACCCTTGGCAATCATGGTCAAAGATCTGGCCACAGCCGCCCTTTTTTGCCGCGTTTCACCAGAGGAAGCTGCCCTGCTCACCGCACCGGAACATCCCATTGTCCTGCTCGATCGCCTTCCTGCTGCAGATTTGACAGATGAACTAGCTCCGGGACTTGGCATACTCGGGTTGATGCTGCCTTACACCCCGCTCCATCATCTCCTCCTTAACCAACCCCGAGCTCCGCTTGCCCTGGTGATGACCAGCGGCAACCGAAGCGACGAGCCGATTTGCACCGGTAACGACGAATCGTTGCGGCGACTACACGGACTCGCTGATTTTTTTCTGCTCCACGATAGGGAGATCGTTACCCGGGTTGACGACTCGGTTGCCCGGATCATGGTCGGCACAACCCGCCTCCTGCGCCGGGCACGCGGCTATTCACCGGTTCCTATTCTTTTACCCCAGCCGACCACCGACATCCTGGCCTGCGGCGCTGAGATGAAAAACAGTTTCTGCATCGTTCGCAACCAGGAGGCCTACATCAGCCAACATATCGGCGAACTGACCAATTCGGAAAATTTTTATTTTTACCGGGAAAGCATTCAGCATCTCCAGACAGTGCTCGAAGTTACACCTGAGCAAACGGCCTGTGACCTCCATCCCGACTATATCAGCACCCGTTATGCTCAAAACCTGAAAATCCCTAGCCGCGAAGTTCAGCACCATCATGCCCATACCGGAGCAGTGCTGGCTGAACAGGGCTTAGAGGGTCCCGTCCTCAGCGTGGTGCTTGACGGCAGCGGCTATGGTACCGACGGCACAATCTTTGGTGGAGAGATTTATCGCGCTGACCGACAGGGCTTTCAGCGCCTCGGCCGTTTGTCGCACCTCCTGTTGCCGGGCGGTGATCGTGCCGCTCAGGAGCCCTGGCGCATGGCGCTGGCCCTGCTCTATCAGGGACTTGGGGCTGAGGCCCTTGACGAGGCCAACCAGCCGACCGCACTCTTGTCTATCCCTCAAGAAAACAAACAAATCCTGGGCGCAATACTGACCAAAAGGTTCAATTGCCCGGAGACCACCAGCTGCGGCCGTCTTTTTGATGCAGTTGCGGCCCTGCTCGGACTTTGCCTGTACAGCGATTACGAGGGACAGGCTGCCATGCTGCTTGAGCACCAGGCCACCCTTGCAGGTTCCCAGGAGCACTCCAATATCTATCCGGTCACTCTCCGCGAAGAGTCGGGACT
>CAITZN010000262.1 GCA_903896915.1 uncultured bacterium | reverse complement strand
TAAATTGTATGAAACACGGGCAGTGTCGAGACGCTGCCCGTGTTGTTTTCGTATTATTTTGCAGCGCGTTTGACAAAAATTCCGAGTGGATCGACTTCCTCTCGGATCATTCGCACTTCTTCCACTGTTGGTGGAGCAAATTGGGTGACATCAGCAGCGATTAGCAGTTCGAAACCGGTTGCCGCCTGAATGCTTTCCGCTGTTTCCCCAGGGAATGTGTGGATAAGACGCATTCTTTTGGTTTTTTCTTCGAAATCGAAGATACCTTTAGTCGTGATGAGACGATATGGGCCTTTGCCCTGCATACCTGCTTTATAGCGGGCATTGGGGCTACCATCAAGATGTCCGGGGCTGGTGACGTACGACAGCTTCTCATTGAACTTCTTTTTATCGTGGGGAACAATGAGGATTGTCCGATCACAGGAAGCCGCCATGTCGCTGGCGCCTCCGCTGCCTGGAAGCCGGACTTTTGGCTTCTGGTATCCGTCAGGATAATCACCCATCATGGTGGAGTTGAGGTTGCCGTACATATCGACCTCAGCACCGCCGATGAAACCGAAATCTGCAAAACCACGCTGAGTCAACTCAAATGCTCCGTTCAATCCTTTCAGATACGATGCACCGGTGAAGGTTTTTGAGTCGCCAACCGAGATGGGCAGACCATGATGGAGAGGAGGGCCAACGGCGCCAGCCTCGAAGACCGGAATCAGGCCAGGGGCATGGGTGCGGATTGCCAGGAGAGATGCGACCATGGGAAGGCCGGTCCCGACAAACACTATTTTATTGTTTTCCAGAACTTTTGCTCCCGCCACAACAATAATTTCCTGGGCGGTGTAATCTGTTGAAACTGTCATGATGACTCCTTATCTATATGTTCCGTGAGGTTCCGATGCAGTAGAAATAGCTGTGCGTGTAAATCAGGCAAATCGCTCGCAGTTGTAGGACTCTGCAGCCTGATCGGCAATCAGCTTCTTGGTCGGGAATTTCTCAATGTAATCTTCAAAGTTCTCAACACCAAAAATATTCTCGTCATACCAGGCCTTCAATCCGTCAGAGGATCCACCCTTGCACATCGGGGAGATGAGGCTGAGGAACTCACGGATATGATCGCCATTGAAATAGTAGTGACGACGGCATGCGCCCGGATAAGAACCAAAAGGCACTTTGATGACAGCATCAACGGCTGGGAAGGGGATCATGATGTCTTTCGGATTGGTGACAAGCAGTTCATGAGAGACGAGCTGCTCGCAGGTGACGATGGTATGGGCTGAAGCCATGGCGATTTCCGCACAGGTGGCATCTGTTCCGCGGATAATACAGTTACCATACATATCAGCTGCTTGCACATGGATGATGCCTACATTGGGATTACTGGCCGGCAACAAAGCGATGGGCCGTCCAGTAAAGGGGCAGTCGATAACCTTGGTACGACTGGTGTTTTTGATGTCGCCGCCAAGAGGGCCACGGGTGGGGATGAAAGGGAGTCCCATGGCGCCTGCTTTGAATCGTGCCGACATGTTGTAGTTACTCCAATCCTCAAACTCAACCATGCCACGCTCAGCGAGATAGCGAAACGCCGGTGAGAGGCCGAAGGCCTCATGACCCCAGTACGCCAGTTCGATTCTTTTAATAGAAAAATGATCAGGCCTGGCTATCATTGCACCGGCAAGAAGCTCCGGAGCCATGGCTGCTGATTGGAAAGAAAGTGTAAGGTCCTTGAATCCATGACGAACCATCTCGTGAGTTATGGCAATGGGCTGACGGATATTGACGAAACCACCGATACCGACATTGTCCCCATTCTTGACAAATTGAGACACCGCTTCTTTCAGTGTCATCCGTTTGTCTCTCTTGGACTTGTCTTTATTGACAAGTGCTTCCCTTGCATCATCGGGTGATAAACCTGTCCAGACCATTTTTGCGTTGTTTTCCAATGTGTTACCTCTTCCTGTGTCTATCAAACGTTTTTGTTGCCCAGTAACCACCAAGTGGTTTCCCAGGATCCCCCTTACAAAAAAAAAGACCGAATAAATAACATATATCAATATGTTATTTATCGGTCTTTTTTTTGACTCGATCGATAGCGATACAATGTCGCTAAGTTAATTGTGTTGGCCATGCGTTGAGTCAATTTTTCCTCAAAAGTCTCTATCCCGAATATTTCGCGATGATATTTTTAGATGACTTGCTCGCCGGTTATTGTTCAAGAATTACAAAAAACAATGCCGGATATTGTCTGCAAGGGAAAAAACAGCTCTTTTCCTTGAATCTTGCAGGAAAAGCATTCAGCTCATTTTTTACTCTACACAACCTCATTTTTTCAATC
>CAITZN010000261.1 GCA_903896915.1 uncultured bacterium | reverse complement strand
TGGAAGAGCTCTGTCAGCATCTCCGGGTAGCCCAGCGCAAGGAGCTGCAACATATTTTTCATCACCTCGAAGGGAGTTTTCCCCATCTTCTTGATGTCAGTTATCAATCCGTTCAATATTTCTTCCGGAGGCACCTCCGTTTTCACGGCACTGCTGCAGGAATCCAGCAGCATTCTCTGGCTGTTGGCGGCATGCAGCACCGGCAGCAGCTCAACTCTGCTCTGCAGGAGAACATGGGAGACAGCACAGCAGAGGTCGGTATCGCCGCATTCGACATAAATTTTCTGAGCCAATGTGCTCTGGATTCGCTCCATATACTCTTTGCTTTTAGGGCGTCCACGTTCCAGCTCAACTCTCAAAATTTCAAGAATATCAAGCAGCATCTGCAATGACGCTTCCCGGCGATCCTCTGAACTGGTTGGATCCATGAATAATTCTACCAGTACGGCTGAAATTTCCAGAGCAAAGGTGTCGTGACGCAGAATGTATTGCTTAAGTTCGTCCTCAATCAGAAGGCTTGGGTTGGAGTCTTGTTTATTACGGTTTTCATAATAGTAATCGGTAAATGAGCGAATCCCTTTCTTTGTTGTCGCGACAGTCACTTTTTGTAGAGGGAGCGTGCCATTTGAATCCGTTGCATATCGTACAAAACTGTGCGGTTTAGGGAAAGGTTTGCCTCGGTATTTCTTGCCATCAATTTTGGCACGGACTTCACTGTAATGACGGTGCAATGATGCGACATATTCATGATTACCGTTGATCAGCTCGACAAAATGAGCGAGCAATTCGTTGGCATACGGTTCCTGATGGTTGAGAGGGTCGAGAAACGGACCAGGCATAATGCCAGCTTTGTCGAACCCCATACTGATTAAAGCCTCTGGCTCATGACGATCATTAACCACCATAATGGACAATCGGCGGCAGTCACACCCCTCGTCAGTACAGTAAAACTCTAAAAAAGCATGCTTCCCTTTCGGAATGCTCCCCCTTTTTTTATCAAGCTTCAGCGTCATAGCGCATTCTTCTGTTTGTGGAAAAATTGCGTAATACGGTTTCATGAACATAAAAACTCCTAAGGTGAGGGGTCGTAAATTACAGCCTTTTTTCAATTCGTTTCAGCAGTAGTGAATTCAGTACCACCGATACCGATGAAAAGGCCATCGCCAGACCGGCGTACTCCGGCTTCAGGTAGATGCCGTAGCTAGACAGCAGGCCAGCCGCTACCGGAATGCCGAGAATATTGTAAAAGAGAGCCCAGAACAGGTTCTGCTTGATCTTGCTCAGGGTGGCACGTCCGATTGTTATCGCCCGCACAGCGTCCATCAGATCACTCCGCATCAGGACAATATCGCCGGTCTCTCTGGCAACATCAGTTCCGCCGCCAATGGCTATCCCTATCTGAGCCTGAGCAAGAGCGGGCGCGTCATTGATGCCGTCGCCAACCATCCCTACGATCATGCCGCGACTCTGGTACTCTTTGACCACGTCCCGTTTACGATCAGGCAGCACTTCGGCCTCAAACCCATGTACGCCAGCCTGTTTCGCCACAATGAAAGCGACATCGGCGTGATCACCAGTTATCATACAGGT
>CAITZN010000260.1 GCA_903896915.1 uncultured bacterium | reverse complement strand
TGGCAGCAAACACCCCAGATGAAGCCCTCCGTTTGGCGAGTGATTTCGCAGGTACAATCCATCTCCTCTTGACCGATGTAATCATGCCAGGCATGAACGGTCGAGATTTGGTGGATCGGCTTCTGCCCAGCCATCCTGAGATGAAATATCTTTTCATGTCCGGCTATACAGCTGACATCATCGCAACCCACGGAGTGTTGGATGAAGGGGTAGGTTTCATCCAAAAGCCGTTCACTTTGTCCGCTCTCTCCGCAATAATCAGAAAGGTGCTGGAGGATGAGTAGAACTTTTTCAGCGAGTTATCACGGTAAGCCAGGCAACGATGCAAATTGTTAATGGCTTACCAGCATTAGTGATTTAAAAATTCGGCAATTTGTTTTAGATGCCTAGCATTATCGGGTCTGATGTTGCGTTCCGCCTGTTAAAAAGTCTGTACTCAGGACATCCGTTTTACTAATATTAACCACACGAAAACTGATCATCCAAGTGGGCATCAATGAACATCATTCGACCAAGAGGCGCAGTTAAACGTACGACTCAATTTTCTAAAAAAATTTACAATCTTAATTAATTACAAGGAATTCCATGGCTAACGAACCGAACAAGATCATCTATTCGATGATCAAAGTCAGCAAAAAATATGGTCAAAAACAGATCCTGAAAGATATCTCCCTCTCCTATTTTTATGGGGCCAAGATCGGGGTGCTGGGGCTCAACGGCTCGGGTAAGAGTACGCTCTTGCGCATCCTCGCCGGCATTGATCAGGAATTCGACGGCAAAACCCTCCTTTCGGAAGGGTTCACCATCGATTACCTGACCCAGGAGCCGACGCTTGACCCGGAAAAAACGGTGCGGGAGATTGTTGAGGAAGGGGCGCAGGCCACTGTCGACCTGCTCAACGAGTTCAATGTTATCAACGAAAAATTCGCCGAGCCCATGGATGACGATGCCATGCAGGCACTTATCGACCGTCAGGCCCAGGTCCAGGACAAGCTGGATGCCACCGATGCCTGGAATCTGGACTCGCGCCTGGAGATGGCCATGGAAGCCCTGCGCTGTCCACCCCCGGAGATGAAAACCGGCGTGCTTTCAGGCGGTGAGAAACGGCGAGTGGCGCTGTGCCGGATCCTGCTGAAGAATCCCGACATCCTCCTCCTGGACGAGCCGACCAACCATCTGGATGCGGAATCGGTATCCTGGCTGGAGCAGCATCTGCAAAAGTACGCGGGTACGGTCATCGCTGTCACCCATGATCGCTATTTCCTCGACAACGTCGCCGGGTGGATCCTGGAACTCGACCGGGGCCTGGGCATTCCGTGGAAGGGCAACTACTCCTCATGGCTCGAGCAGAAACAGAAACGGCTGGCCCAGGAAGAAAAGAAAGAGAGCGAACGGCAACGGACCCTGCAACGCGAGCTGGAATGGATCCGGATGAGTCCAAAAGGCCGCCGGTCCAAATCCAAAGCCCGCATCACCTCCTACGAAAACCTACTCAACCAGCAGAGCGAGAAAGCCGGGGGCGATCTCGAGATTTACATCCCGCCCGGACCGCGTCTCGGCAAACTGGTCATCGAGGCCGAGGGCTTAAGCAAGGCTTATGACGGCAGGCTGCTGATGGAGAACATGAGTTTTTCCCTGCCCCCAGGCGGTATCGTTGGCATTGTTGGGCCCAATGGCGCTGGCAAGACCACCCTGTTTCGGATGATCACCAAGCAGGATGAGCCGGACGCCGGAACGATCCGAATCGGGGAGACAGTCAAACTCTCCTATGTCGACCAGTCGCGCGACAGCCTCGATCCCAACCAGACCATCTTCCAGGTCATCACCGAAGGTCAGGAGACGATCTGGCTCGGCACCAGAGAAGTCAATGCCCGCGCCTACGTCGCCAAGTTCAATTTCACCGGCAGTGATCAGCAGAATAAAGTCGGCGAGATCTCCGGCGGCCAGCGCAACCGGGTCCATCTCGCCCGGATGCTGAAGGACGGAGGTAACGTGCTGCTGCTTGACGAACCGACCAACGATCTCGATGTCAACACCATGCGGGCCCTGGAAGAGGCGCTGGAGAATTTCGCCGGTTGTGCGGTAATCATCAGCCATGACCGCTGGTTCCTCGACCGGATCGCCACCCATATCATGGCCTTTGAGGGCAACTCCGAGGTGGTCTGGTTCGAGGGCAATTATTCCGACTACGAGCGCGATTACAAAACCCGCAAAGGAGCCGATGCCGACCAGCCCCACCGCATCCGCTATCGGCAACTGACCCGCGATTAGAGTGACTAACCCCATCAAGCCGGAACCGGATTGCCGGTTCCGGCCCCACCTTCCTTGCCCCTGCTGCTCAATCCGCAGACAAGCGATCATGCCACCCTCAGCCAGGGAGGACCTTATGGATATCCGCACCACCAGAACCACAATTCTTGAGCAAGGCGATCCCGAGCTGAAGCGGGCCGAAATCCTCGAGTATTTCCACAAGACCTTCGATATCGACGAACGGCTCTACGAGACCCTGAAAGACGATGCCACTTTTTACCTGCGGGCCGATCGCCTGCGCCACCCGCTGATTTTCTATTACGGCCATACCGCCACCTTTTTCATCAACAAGCTGACTATCGCCCGCCTGATTGACACCCGGATCAACCCGCGCTTTGAATCCATGTTTGCTGTCGGAGTGGATGAAATGTCCTGGGATGACCTCGACGCTCGCCATTACGACTGGCCCTCGCGCCAGGAGGTCAAGGCCTATCGCGATCAGGTACGGGAATTAGTCGACGGGCTGATCCGTCGCCTGCCGATGAACCTTCCGATCACCTGGGAAAACCCGTTCTGGGCAATCATGATGGGC
The DNA here is from genome assembly GCA_903896915.1 of uncultured bacterium. GTDB lineage: Bacteria > Desulfobacterota > Desulfobulbia > Desulfobulbales > Desulfobulbaceae > Desulfobulbus. The sequence continues at coordinate 295 of CAITZN010000260.1, read as the reverse complement.
ATCGAGCATGAGCGCATCCATCTGGAAACCTCCTCGGTGCTGATCCGCCAGTTGCCACTTGACCAGGTGATCAAGCATCCCTTCTGGGAGATCTGCCGGGAAACGGGTGAACCACCGCAGAATCGGCTGCTGCCGGTTCCGGGCGGCCGAGTGGTGCTGGGCAAGGCTGCCGAGCACGCCCTCTACGGCTGGGATAACGAGTACGGACACCGGGAAGCCGAGATCGCAGGTTTCAAGGCCGGGGAGTATCTGGTCGCAAACCGGGAGTTCCTCGCCTTTGTCGAGGCCGGCGGGT
>CAITZN010000259.1 GCA_903896915.1 uncultured bacterium | reverse complement strand
TGACTGACGACGCGCTGGCAATTCTTGAAAACGTCGAAGTCGGCTTCTACCACGACTATGAGCATCGGAAAGCCAAAGTTAAGTAACCAAGGGGCAAACTTATGAACGATATCACACCAGACATGGTCGCAGCCGTGGCATCACGGCTCTATAACGAAATACCGGGGGCGAATCTGGCTCCAAAAACGGAAGCGGATCTCTCCCACGGTATTCCCGCCATCGGGACTCTACCGGGAGTCCCGTCTCAGTTCACTTCCGGAAACCTTACCCTGCCTGCATCACCTGAAGGGTGGAGCAGCATACCGGGTGCCCCCGCTCTGACGCCAAACCTGGATGGCATCCGGGCCCAATTGGCTGGAACTCCGTCACCAAATGGTTTCGGTCTGCCGGGTTTGTCCGGCCTGAGCCCATCCTGGCTCGGTTCAACCGGCGGGGCAGGGTCTAGTGCCGAAAGCTTCAGCATCCCCGGCGCTGGCGGGTTGGGTTCACATGGTCACAGCGCCCCGAACCCCAAGGCGGTTCCTTCCGATACGGTCGGTGTTCCAGGACTTTCAGGGATATCGCCCTCCTGGCCTGGGGTTCCGGGTGGAGCACCGACAACGGCCGAAAGTTTTTCAACCCCGGGTGGTGTTACCAATTCACCCGATGGCCTGAAAGTATTTGTACAGCAGATTCGTTCCGGTCAACTCCGCAATCAGGACGGCACTTGCCGTACCGGGCACGATCCAGAGATTCTGGAGCGAATGTTTGCCGGTAACGGCGTCAAAAGTGCCAAAGGTGACAGCAGCACCGGTCCACGTCCGCTCGATATTCCGGCGATCAGAAAAGATTTTCCGGTTCTGCAGCAGAAGGTACACGGCAAACAGCTTGCCTGGATGGATAATGGTGCCACCACCCAGAAACCGCAGAGCGTTATCGATGCCATCTCCCGTTTTTATGAAAACGACAACTCCAACATCCATCGTGGTGCGCATACGTTGGCTGCCCGTGCAACTGATGCCTTTGAGCAGGCCCGGCAAAAAGTGCAGACATTCCTCGGTGCCTCGTCCAGCAAGGATATCGTCTTTGTCCGGGGAACAACCGAAGGGGTCAACTTTGTTGCCCAGACCTACGGACGTAAATTCCTCCAGCCGGGGGATGAAATTATTCTCTCCACTCTGGAGCACCACGCCAACATCGTTCCCTGGCAGATGATCGCCAAGGAAAAAGGAGCCGTTATCCGGGTGATCCCGGTAAATGACCGTGGCGAGGTCATGCTGGAGTCATATGAAGCACTACTTGGCCCACGTACTAAACTGGTTGCCATTACTCAGGCATCCAACAGCTTAGGTACCATCTTGCCGGTTGCCGAGATGACGCATGCAGCCAAACGCTATAATGCCCGCGTACTGATTGACGGGGCGCAGTCGGTGTCACATATGCCTGTGAACATGCAAGAGATCGGCTGTGACTTCTTCGTTTTTTCAGGACACAAGATTTTTGCACCAACCGGTATTGGTGCGGTATATGTCAATGAGCAGCTTCATGAAATTCTGCCGCCGTGGCATGGTGGCGGTAACATGATCAAGAATGTGACTTTTGAAGAGACTACCTATAACGAGGCTCCGGCGAAATTTGAGGCCGGCACCCCCAATATTGCCGATTGCGTTGGCCTTGGCGCTGCTCTCGATTACGTCAACCGCCTTGGGTTGGTCAACACCGGTAAATACGAGCATGAGCTGCTGGTCTATGCCACGGAACAGCTCTCCCGGATCAATGGCGTGCGTCTGCTTGGCAATCCCCGGGAAAAGGTTGCCGTTATTTCA
>CAITZN010000258.1 GCA_903896915.1 uncultured bacterium | reverse complement strand
TGCGCAGCCAAACGATACCGCTGCCAGCTGATCATGCCGGAATCGGCCTCGATCGAAAGAAGGCTGATCATGCAGGCGTATGGCGCGGAAATCATCCTGACCCCAGCTAAACGAGCCACCGACGGGGCCATCGAAAAGGCCTATGCCCTGGCCCGGGAGCATCCTGAACGGTATTTCCTGGCCGATCAGTTCAACAATCCGGCCAACTGGCAGGCGCACTACAACTCAACCGCCCCGGAAATATGGGAGCAAACTAACGGCCAGGTTACCGATATCATCGTCACCCTGGGCACGTCCGGAACCGCCATGGGGTTGTCCCGATGGTTCCGGGATCATCATCCTGAAGTCCGTGTGATCGCGGTGGAGCCGTATCTCGGCCATAAAATTCAGGGCCTGAAGAATATGAAGGAATCCTATCGGCCGGGTATCTTCGACAAAAGCCTGCCGTCTGCGATTGTCAACGTCGCCGATGAAGATGCCTTCAGCACCGTCCGCCGCCTAGCGGCCGAAGAGGGTATTTTTGCTGGGATGAGCGGTGGTGCCGCCATATTTGCCGCCATCGAAAGGGCAAAAGAGTTACCTGCGGGCTGTATCGTCACCATTCTACCGGATGGCGGCGAGCGCTATCAGAGCACCTCGCTGTTCGTACAAAAAGAAAAAGTTCCAGAAAAGACCTCCCAGTTACGCTTTTTCAACACCATGACCCGAAAAAAAGAGGTGTTTCAGCCGATTAGCGAGAACAGGGTCACCCTTTACGCCTGCGGCCCCACCGCCTTTGAATCGCCCAATATCGCCCACTGCCGCCGGTTCATCGTTGCCGACCTGATCAACCGCTACCTGCACTGCTGTGGCTATGCGGTTGAATCCTACATGAATTTCACCGACATTGACGACAACACCATTGCCGGGGCTATCGAGGCGGGTGCCAACCTTAAGGATTTCACCGGCAAATACATCAACGAGTTCAAGCAGGCGGCCGAGATCCTGAACGTTGAGAAGGCAACCGGATATCCGCTGGCCTCTGAACATATCGGCGACATGATCGAGATTGCCCACGACCTGATCCATAAGGGGTATGCCTATGAAAAACATGGGTCGATCTATTTCGATATATCTAAGTTCAAAAAATACGGGCAGTTGTCCGGCATTGACCTGAGCAAGATTAAGCTCGGGCAAACCGTGGACCTCGACAACTACGAAAAAGACAATCCGCGCGATTTCACCCTACTCAAACGCTCGACCCTGGCGGAGTTGAAAAAAGGTATTTTCTTTGAAACCGACTGGGGCAATATCCGACCCGGCTGGCATATCGAATGCTCGGCAATGTCAACCAAGTACCTGGGCGAAACCATCGACATCCATACCGCCAGCCAGGATCTGCTGTTCCCGCATCACGAAAACGAAATCGCCATTGCCGAAGCTCTTACCGGGAAGACCCTGGCAAATTACTGGATGCATTCCGGCCAGCTTTTAAAAGACGGCCGCAAAATGGCTGAGGCGACCGGCAACGTCGTGACCCTACAGGAAGTCCTGGACAAAGGCTACACCGGCCGAGAACTCCGCTTCATGTTGCTGGGCGTCCATTACCGCAAGCCGCTGTTGTTTTCCTACAAGCGACTTAATACCGCCCGGACCGCCTTGAAACGGATTGACGAATACACCTGCAAGCTCCTCTGCCTGCCCGCTGGCCTCCCGCATCCTGAGGTGGCGTCGTATGTGTCTGATCTAGAAAATCGCTTCAGTGAGGCCATGAACGACGACCTCAATATCTCCGGGGCTATCGGAGCGCTGTTCAATTTCATCAAACAGACGAATCCGATTGTCCAATTGCGGAATCTTGACCGGGATCAAAAGCAAGACGTGCTTGAGGCCTTGCGGATGATCAATACGGTGCTCGGCATTCTCCGTCTGGAACATTGCCCCCTGACGCCCGAAATCGACCGACTTGTCCGGCAACGGGAACGGGCCCGCCAGCTCAAGGACTGGACCGCCGCCGATTCCGCCAGAGAGGAGTTATTGCGCAAGGGGGTCACTATTCATGACACGGCGGCTGGACCGATCTGGGAACATACTGAATGAAATGGGCGCGGAGTGAAGGAGTACCCCTCCAGCATTTCC
>CAITZN010000257.1 GCA_903896915.1 uncultured bacterium | reverse complement strand
CCCATGATCCTGTTCCCAACCTTCGTCCTCAATATCCTTGCAATACAAGGTGGCACTTCCTGGGGAACCAATGAGCGAGAAGATGCCGAGAATATCTTTTGCAACCTGGATGGATGGCGGTGCCAGAGCCTCAACAAAACTGCTTTGGCCTTTTCCCAAGCTTTGCGCTCTGATACGTTCAACCGCGTAAAAATGAACCCCGCCAGGGTCTCGCAGTTCGACAATATTCCCCGGCTCGACCGCCATTCCTTTCGGAAGTACAGCAACTGTAATCCGCTTATGTTTGATTCCTGAAGCAGTATTTGCCCAGTACATTGATCCTTGAATGGCGACAACTTGGCCAGCATCGATTTCTTTATCGGTAACTCCCTCGGCAAGTAAGGATTTATAAAAGTCCTTCATTTTATAATGGCCGAGTTGATCCGCCACAATCTGGTCTTTCGTCAGGATGAAGCTGACTGCACCAAGAAATAATGTCCCGGCAGACTTGGTCTCTCCGGTACTTGTGCATGAAGTCAATATCCAAAGGATGCAAATAACGAGGATACTACTGAGGAATGAATTTTGAGACATGGTTATCTCAGCATGCAATTACATGGATGAACCGCTCACGGCTTCTGGAAAGCCACACATAAGAACAGCATATCAGTAAGATATGCCTTAAGTCAAAAGAATAACTGTGTGAAGCAGGATCGTTGGATCAAGTGAGATTTTGCCTGAGAGGTTCGTTGAGTGAACAGGGGTAGGAAAGGCAATCCCTTTAAAAGTATATCAGAGGTGCGAGCTGGCATTTGAAAGGATTAGATGGAAACATTAGCTCCTCATGAGCTCCCCTTTCACCCTTTGTGCAACGGCAAGAAAACCTGAAAGATGCTCCCTCGTTCCGGTACGCTCTCCACAGTGATGACGCCTCCATGCATTTTGGCCAGCCCCAGTGCTACCGAAAGTCCCAAACCCCTCCCTATAAATTTGCTGGTGTAAAACGGATCAAAAATTTTTTCAATATCTTCTGAAGCAATACCACCTCCAGTATCGGTCACCGCTAAACGGGCATACATCTCATCCTGCGGATGCCAGTCCACAGGGAAACGATGCGCGGCAGGAATATCTGCGGACCGCACGGTCTTGACGTCCAACCCTATCCAGCCGTTTATATCTAACCAACTGGAATCGTCAAGAGCGTCAAAGGCCTCGATGCTGTTGGTCACCAGGTTGGTGAGGATTTGCTGTATCTGTTCAACATTCAAGCAGACGATAGGGCCGGGAGATTGAAAACTTGTATCCAGGGCCATCTTGTTGGGTACGAGAGCTTGCAGCATGGGAAGATACTGCTTGCAGACCTTGACGAGGTCCAGCGGTTGCCGCGACGACACGGTTTTACCTAAATAACTCAACATCAGGCTGCTTACTTTTACCGCCCGATGGGCGGCCTCTTCGGCTTTTGCGAGGTCTTGGTCTCTTGGGAGGCCTTTGTTCTGTTGTCTGTCCATGGCCAATTGCAGAAAACCCATAACCGCCGTCAGCTGATTGTTGAAGTGGTGGGCAATGGCTCCGGCCATCCGGCCCAGACTTTCTTGTTTCTGCAACTGCCAGTTTAAAAGTTCCAATGCAGCCTGTTCCTGTTCCATCATTTTCCGGGTGGTGAGGTCACGGACAAAGCCGCAATTGTATTCATGGCCATCGAATTCAACGAAGTTCGCCCTGATCTCAACCGGGAAGGTTCGGCCATCCTTGGTCTTATGGGTGCCTTCCAGGAGCATATTTTTTTTAATTTTCAATTCTTGCCAAAAGTGAGGCCAGAAACCATTGGGCAAATCAGTGTCGATATCGGCAACCGTCATCCCCTCAAGTTCTTCTTTGGTATATCCCAACGCCTGGCATCCTTCCTGATTGATATAAATAAACCGTCCTTCCTTATTCACCCAATAGGCACTGTCGGCACTATGATCGATAGCAAATTGGGTAAATCGGAGCTGGTCCTCCGCCTGTTTGCGCGCTGTAATGTCGCGAATGGCTGCAATATGAACGGGCCGCCCCTTATGGATAAAAAAACGGCCGGTGATCTCCACCGGGAAAACGGTCCCGTCCTTTTTGCGATGGTAGCGCAGGGGAATGGTCACCACCTGGTCAACTACGGGGCGATTCCCCTGGGTGATGTGATGCGTCTCCTTCGGTTCGGCTGACAGGTCAACGTTTTTTCGGTTCAGGAGGTCGTCGTGATCATATCCATACAGGTTGACGGCCGCGCTATTGGCCTCAAGGATTCGTCCTGTTTTGTTATCGATCAGAAAGAGAGCATCGGATTCCAACTCGAACAACTGTCGATACCGAGACTCGCTCTCTTCCAGATGCTCTTGCGAAATTTTTATTCGACATCGATACATCGCCAGGCCGATGAGCAGAGCCAGGGCGATGGAGCTGAGCGCCAGGGAAAGGATGCGGCCCGTCCTTCTGCCAAGGGCCGTGATCTCGCCATGCACCGGGGTTTGCAACAGGGCTAGCGGTTTTTTTTCGATGTCGGTAAGCAGTCGGTAGACAGATTGGCCTTGCAATGCCGGCTGGTTGTTGGCGGCTGTAGGGATAAGCCGATCAAACAGGGCTTGGTCAGATGGTATTAATGCATGGCGGGGGAAAAGACTGACCGTAACATTTGTTAGTTCGGCAAGGCTTTTGATTCGGGTTTCATACAGGAAGCGGCCCATGAGCAGAACGCCTTGGGCAGGGCCGCTTTTTTCGCTGGTCAGGATGGGACGGGCCACCAGAAGCAGGATCCCGTATTCGGTGTTGATGAGCCCCTCCATCGGGGTTTCGTGATCAAAGGTGGGTGCGATAAGTGCGAGCAGCGGAGGCGTGCTGCCGGTCAGGGTTTGCAAAGGCACATCCTGGCCCAGCGAAGGATGAAAAATCCCCTGGAGCAACCTCTGCCCTTGGCGGTCAAAGAAGGCAAGCAGATCAATGCCGCTGTTTTTGGACAGAATGGCGGCGCTCGGATAATTGGAGGCAATAAAGGCCGGATTGCGGTCTTGGGCAAAAGCGTAGGCAGCGTTCCAGTTGGACCAGTCATTGGCCATGTCGACAAGGCCAACCAACTCATTGTTGATACCCGCGACAACCCGGTCATTATCCTCTAGGGCATGCTGACGTTCCAGGTCTTGAAACGCGGGCTGGATAACCTGTTGATTAAGCACCAGAAGCGTTAAAGCCACCAGCGTTAAACCAACAAGAATCAGCAGGATTGAGTGTTTTTTTCGGCCAGCAAGACAAGACAGGTAGGTTGTTTTAATATCCTTCTCCTCAGCTTGTGCAATGGATGGAAAAACTCTTTCGTCTTCATTTGGCGCTCTGGAAATCGACATGTAATCTATAAGTTAGCATAGATGTTCAAGGTTTGTCAAAAAACCCTGCCGAGGGGAGGTCGCCACTATTTAGAGGCTGTTCTCCGTGTCCAGGAAGAAAATGAAAATAGAGATATGTAAGATAATCTTATTTCTCAACAGACAATATCCCTGTATCTTTTGCCCATTGCTTAGCGGAGTATTTTTCTGCCTAGCTTTGTTGCCCTGATAAACAACAGAATCCGGTAAGGGCCTCAAGTGAATCTGACCCTCTCTTGACCAAGGTATTTCGGTGGATGCGCACCGACGAGTAGAATCAAAAAGGATACTATGGAACAACAACAGCTGCCTCTGACGGGGATACGGGTACTGGAACTCGGGCACAATATCATGGGCCCTGCCTGCGGATTGATCCTTGCCGATCTGGGGGCTGAGGTATACAAGGTCGAGCGGCCCGGCAAGGGCGATGATACCCGCTGGTTGCAGGGGTTTGGAGCCGGTTTTTTCACCTGTTTCAACCGTAACAAAAAAAGCCTGGCTATCGACCTG
>CAITZN010000256.1 GCA_903896915.1 uncultured bacterium | reverse complement strand
TCATGACTGGAACCGTCATGACCCTAAATGTAAAAGAAAAATCTCCAGTACCCCCTTCCAGCTAATCGTCAATAACCGAAGATGCTTATTTGACGAACCGCAGCCCAGCCATTTTTATGGCGCCTCGATGATAACCAACCGGGAACAGTGCTTCAAAGGTTTCCAATGCCAGGTCACATTTCTCACATATTTCATAGATATGAGGAATGCGCAGCTCATGTCGATAGATATCTCGAAGATACTCAATGATGCGCCAATGGTACTCGGTCAGGCGACCTTCTGGAATTTTCATTTCCACAGCACGGTGCAGTGCAAAGTTTTTATCCCAGGTTTCCGGATCAATCAGGAAGCCGCGCACATCAACGTCATAAACCTTATCACTTTCCTGAGCACGCAAGCCGGCATCAATCTCTGCGAGAGGCGCACCGGGGGGCATGCGTCGGGCCCGGTAATGAACCCCGGCTATTCGACACACGCCTCGCTGATAGCCTGAGGGAAACAGTTTTTGCATCTCATGGGAACGGAGACCATTGGCCTTACAGGTGGCGAAGACTGTTGGGCAAACTCCAGTTTGCGCATAGGCGTCATGTATGTAGCGAATGATTTTCCAATGGTCACTGGTAAGGAGAGGGATGAAGCATTCTTTGGCAATACCCTCAGCAAAATCTTCATTCCAGCTCATAGGATCAAGCAAGAGACCCTGGTCGTCCATTTCGTAGGTGACATTTTTATAGACAAACGGTTTCATTTTTTTCCTCTCGTTGTTTGAGTCAGTGCGAGGAAAGACTGTACCTGCATCTGCAATTAACGGTTCAGTTCAAATCCTCATAATAACAAGAAAGCGGCTACAAATGATGAACCCATCTCCTTCTGGAAAATAGTGTCTATTTGATAAATCTCAATCCAGCGATTTTCAGTACCCCCCGATGATAGCCATCCGGAAACAGGGATTCCAAATCATTAATTTCCAGCAGGCATTTTTCACAGGTCTCAAAAATAGTGGGGATTCTATTTTCATTTTTAAAAACATCCCGCAAGTATTTAATAATCTGCCAGTGCTTATCGGTTAGTTGTCCCTTGGGAATATTCATTTCAAGGGCACGGTGCATAGCATAATTGACATCCCAATTTTCATGGTTGACCAGAAAACCATGCACATCAACGCCATAATGTTTTTTATCGGAAATGGTCTTGATATCATCTATGGCATCAAAGACGTGGGTATTGTCTGGCTCACGATGCACAAGGTAACGGACGCCGGCAATTTTGCATAAGCCCCGGTGGTAACCGGTGGGAAACAGATTTTTCATCTCCCGCGGTCTCAAGCCGGTAGCCTTACAAGTGGCGAAAACAGTCGGACAGACCCCTGATGCTTCAAAAAACTCACGAACAAAACGAATGGCTTCCCAATGCTCATTAGTTAAATCTTGAATTTCACAAGTTTTGGCCATGCCTTCGCTAAAATTTTTGTCCCAGAATTTTGGGTTCAGTAAAAAACCCTGTTCATCAACCTCGTATGAGATGTCTTTGTAGGAAAAGTGTTCCATGTTGTTTCTCCGATGTCGTTAAAAAGCCTCTTCATTTCCCCGGATACGGTCAACAATCCTCTTACCATTGACTTGCCGAAAGAAAGAACCTCATCAACCATCTGATCGAGAATCTGGTGTATGGGCTTAGGCCATAGCTGCGACCAGGGTTCTGATCCGGTCCACCACCGTGACAACCGCTGCCTCGACTTCTGGCGACATCTGCTGGGTGAATTCTTTGATTTCCTTGACCTCGATGAGGATGATGCGGATGTCCTTGGGCATATCGTCGGGAAAGCAGAGGAGACCAGTTTTCAGAGTAGTACCGAGAGTAATGGCGTGCGAATTGACTAAAGCGTGGGTGGAGAAAATATCATCGACCGTGAGTTCCAGGATACTTCCCGGCACGTTGCCCAGCATGCAGGCATCGACAATAATGGCTTGTTCATACCCCTGAATTTTGTCCATCACTTCAAAACCGACTGTGTAGACTATCTCGGTCTGACAGGGGAGCCCATCTTTTTCGAGCATTTCGACGATGACCACCCCAGCCCGGTCGTCCTGAAGATAGGGATTGCCGATACCGACCACTATGCATTTCTTGTCCATAGCATCCTATACTGTTGAGAAAAAGGTCCGGAGAAGCAGATTGCTCCTCCGGACCAGAGCGAGAGTATATTGATCGGTTCAGAAATTCTTCAAGGTCTTATACAAAGCTCCGCCACTGTCGAAAATATCGACCTGAAGCGGCGTTTGACCGCTGGTCAACGTGTGGGTAGCGCAAGCCAGGCAGAGATCGTAAGGACGGAAGGCCATCTCCACATAGTTGAGCATACCCTGGGCAACATTGCCATTTTTTATAAAATGTTTGGCCGCTTTTTTGACGGCCAGGTTGATAGGGGCGTTGTTGTGGGTGGTAGCAACGATTAGGTTAGCATCGGTGACAATGCCTTTTTCATCGGTGAGATAATGATGAATCAGGGTGCCGCGCGGGGCCTCGATGATCCCGACTCCCTCGCCAGTGCAGGTTGTGGGCTTGTTCCAGGTGTCCTTACTGGTGATATCGGGGTCTCGCGACAGCTCCAGGCAATTTTCAGCAGCATTAAGCAATTCTATTGCCCGAGCCCAATGGTACGCCAGAATATTGTGTACAGGTTTGGCACCGAAGGTAGCGTGGAATTGTTCAAAATGCTTTTGCGCCAGCGGTGTATTCATCCCTTTGACGATATTCATCCGGGCTAACGGACCGACGGCGTAAATGTTGGTGCCCGGTCCTTCGACGATCCCTTTCCATTCCCCGAGCTTTTTCTGGTAGGGGAATTTCAGGTAGGTCCAGGGTTGGACCCGTTCTGAGATGAAATCGAGATATTCCTTGCCTTTGAACGTGCCGACCACCGTGCCGGC
>CAITZN010000255.1 GCA_903896915.1 uncultured bacterium | reverse complement strand
GTAAGGGAAAAGACAGTTTTTGGCGACCCGCTTGAAGCCATCTGGAAGCATTGCATCTTTGGTCTGTGCGGTGTTGCCACCTTTTACCGCCGCATGTTTTCGGTAGTGGTGACCAGCTCGGAAAGGCAGCGAAATCAATGGGTTGATGAAACCAGAAAAGACATCGACGTCTATTTTGCAAAGAAATCAGCTAGCGACTCCTGAGACAGGTTCCTCGAAAGGGATGAAAAATTTCTGGTAGTATTGATGCGGCGGCGGGCCAGCGGGATGAGGAGCTTGGAGGCAGGGAAAGCGCTGTGAATATCTTGGTCAGGCGGAGAGCAGGAGAATGCCACCGCCTGACCAAATGGGAGAATCAGACCTTGAATCGTTTGACCAGGTTTTCCAGTTGGGCAGCCAGGTCGGACAGGGCTTGGGCGCTTTTCTGCACGTGGCCGCTTCCCTCTTCAACTTGGGTTGATTGCTGATTGATGCTGGCAATGTCGCGGGTGATATCGGCGATAACCACGGTGCTCTGGGCCACGTTCTCGTTAACTTCAGCAATACCCTGAGATGCTTGGGAGACGTTGCTGGCAATTTCGCTGGAGGCTGCTGACTGTTCTTCCACTGCGGTGGCGATGCCGTTGATGACGTTGTTGATCTCGGCGATAACCTCGGAGATTTTCTCGATATCTTCTACTGTGGTTGCGGTAGTGGTCTGCATGTCACCGATCTGATTTTTAATATCCACGGTGGCTGCTGCGGTCTGTCGGGCCAGTTCCTTGATTTCGTTGGCAACAACAGCAAATCCTTTGCCCGCCTCGCCAGCCCGTGCTGCCTCGATGGTGGCGTTCAGGGCGAGGAGATTGGTCTGGTCGGAAATCTCGGTGATCGTTTCAGTCACTCTACCGATCTTCCGGGCCGATTCACCCAGCAGCACCATTTTTTCTGAGGCAAGCCGCGATTGCTTGACTGCACCCTCGGAGATGGAGCGAGCCTTTTCGGCGTTCTGGGCAATTTCGTTGACGGTTGCGGTCATCTCCTCTGCGGAGGAGGCGACCATGTTGATATTGGCTGACGATTGCTCCATGGCCGCTGAGACCGATTGAATATTGGTGCTCATTTCTTCGGTGGCCGCGGCAACCATGGCTGATCTTTCCGAGGTGTCACGGGCTGCGGAGGAAAGTTGCTTGGAGACTGCCGCCATATCGTTGGAGGAGGCGGTCATCTTGTTGACGCCGCCGATAACCTCCCTGATCATGGAACCCAATTGCTCAACCATGGAGTTGAGCGATGTGGCCATCAGGCCGATCTCGTCTTTCTGCTTGATGTCAATTTTGGTGGTAAAATCGCCCTTGGCCATGGTCTCGGCCAGGGTCGAGGCCTTGCTGACGGGTGAGGTGATGGAGCGGATAATAACAAGGGCCAGAGTGATGCTTGCAACAAGAGAGATACCCAAGAGAACCCTAATTAAAATTCTTGAGTTGTCAGCTTCAGCAGCTGCGGCTTCACCGGCTTTTTTTGCCAACTCTGTCTGGAAAACGATCAGGTCGTTGACTTCTTTTATGTAATCGGCCTGCACTTTGCGGAGGTCAGAGAACAGCAATGTTTTGGCCTGGCTGAGTTCACCCTTCTGTACCATCTCAACAAATGTCTGGCTGGCTTTTATATAGAGTGCACGGGCATCGCCAACCTCTTTCAGCATCTTTTTGCTTTGTTCGTCTTTGAAGGCCTTGTCCAACTTGGCAAGTAGATCGCCGATAATTTTCCGGGAATCGGTTATCCTCTTGTTTTCAGCATCCCAAAGCTCTTTTTTGTCGTCGATGTAGATGTTGCGCAGGGAGCGGGCAATAATATTGAGGTTGCCGATTATCTCGTTCGCATCGGCGGTATTCACAATATTGTCTTTGACAATCAGGTCGATCTTTGTATGTAACGATCCGATTTTGTTGAGTGAATAGCCTCCGACAATCATCATGAGCAGCATGATGAGACCAAAGGCCAAGCCCAGGCGCGATCCGATTTTGAAATTTTTCAACATGTGTACCTTTCTCCTGTAAATCAGTCTGGACAATCTATTAGTGAATATCTCGTTCACTGGTCTTCTTTGGCCAAGTGAACAACGCTCTTCTTAGCCTTTGTTATTAACTCACATAGAAGAGTTATTGTCAAATCGTTGCCAGGTTTACAGTTGCTTTGTTGTCGAAGCGATAGAGGCTATTGCTGACAAGAAAAACAAGGAGTGAAACATGGAAAGGCCCAACACAGCAAGAGCATTGGCGCCGGTATTGTATATCCCTCATGGCGGCGGCCCGTTGCCATTGCTGGGCGATCCTGATCATCAGCAATTGGTGGACTTTCTGCGGCTAACCCCCTCTTCTCTGGGAGCGCCGTCGGCGATCGTGGTGATCAGCGCTCATTGGGAAGGGGAACAGGTAACCATTACCAGTGGGGCAACGCCTGAGCTTATATATGACTACCGGGGTTTCCCGGAGGAATCCTACCGGATACAATATCCCGTATCCGGTGCCCCTGCCTTAGCGGAAACAATAGGTGCTCTCCTGCACGCCGCCGGTATAGACGCTCGCCTGGATGATCAGCGGGGATTTGATCACGGGCTCTTTGTGCCCTTGAAAATCATGTATCCTCAGGCACAGATTCCGTGCGTCCAGTTGTCGCTGCTTGCCAACCTTGACCCCAGGGCGCATGTCGCTGTGGGCAGGGCTCTCGCGCCTCTTCGCAATGAGGATATCCTTATTGTTGGCTCAGGCTTTTCCTTTCATAACCTCAGGGCTTTTTTTGCCGGACCTTCCGGGAGTCTCGATGAGAGAAATGAGGCCTTCAGTAGGTGGTTGATTGATACCTGCACGGATGAGAAGCTGACCTTGGTCGAACGGGAGGATCGGTTGGTTGCATGGGAGAAGGCTCCGCATGCTCGATATTGCCACCCAAGGGAAGAGCATCTGCTCCCCCTGCATGTCTGTTTTGGTATGGCGCAGGCAAAGGCTCAGCTGGTGTTTGACCGAGAGGTAATGGGCAAGAGGGCTTGTGCTTTTTTGTGGTAAAATGCGGTCATGGGCTTGCT
>CAITZN010000254.1 GCA_903896915.1 uncultured bacterium | reverse complement strand
GTGAACAGAGTGTGTTGCGGAGAACGGAGTTTAATTTTTCGAGCCGGGAGCAGTTAGATGCAACCGAGACCGTGGTCAAGGGGCCGCCCATGAGCACCCTGCCCTGGACAGAGGATACCAGGCAGCCTTTTGAAATTTCGATCGAGCAACAGTTCAGCGAGCGGCTGGGGGTAACCATCGGCGACCGCTTGGTCTTGGATATTCAGGGGATTGCGCTGGAGGGGCGGATTGTCAACCTGCGCAAGGTGCGCTGGAACAGTTTTCAACCCAATTTTTTTATGCTGGTGCAAAAAGGGGTACTTGATGACGCCCCCAAAACCTGGCTGGCCTCAGTGAGTCGGATTGCCCCGGAGGAGAGGCCGGGGGTAGTGAACCGTCTGGTTGATCGATTTCCTAATATCTCGGTGATCGACGTCACCCGAACGGTTGCGCAGCTGGAGTCCATTGCCGGGAAGCTGATCAGTTCGCTGCGGTTCATGGGCAGTCTTGCCCTGGTGACCGGGCTGATTGTCGTGGGTGCGATCGCCCGTCAGGAGGCTTTACGGCGGGAGCGGGAAATCAACCTGCTCAGGGTGCTGGGGGCCGGGATCGGGAGAATTCGGACACTCGTCATGCTGGAATTCGGTTTTCTGGGGGGAGCGGCAGCCCTGGTCGCTATCCTCGTAAGCTATGGGTGTTCCAGCGCAGTTGCCTGGCTGATGTTTGATGCGATCTGGGGTTTCCAGTGGCTGTCCGGCCTGCTGCTGCTGACCGCAACACCCCTGATCTGTGCCGTAATCGCCCTTTGGGCAGCGGATTCAGTGATTCACCGTAAACCGACGGCTCTGCTAGGGTGAGTTGGGGAAGTCGGATTGAAGAAGTCATCCTGCCAGCGCTGCTTATGTCCTGCGCTGACTACTGCTCAAGCTGGCGTTATTTCGTAGTGGGGCCTTCCGTCCAAACCTCTTGCCGGACACAGTCCCGATCTGCAGGAACGGTGACCCTGCATTTCAGCACCCCTTCCTGAAAACTGCCATAGGTCGCAAATCTGGGGATATGGAGCGTGCCGTCGTCGTCCAGTTGCACCATGACAATGACATCGCCGCCATTGCCGAGGGTGAGTTCACAAGGTACCTTGCGCATATTGTAATCCTGTGGTGCCGCGTTCCTGGGGCGGTACATGGTTCTCGTTTTTGCCGGTCGTTATCGATTGTTGTCCTCTGGATTCAGGGGATTGCGTCGGTTGTTTTAAAGAGGCGGGCGGCCTGTTGAGCGCGTTAAAGATCCCCGGGTCGCGGCTGTAGAGGTCTGGTTTGAAAAGCACTACGCCATCCTGGACATTGGTGGTCAGGTACATAAGAAAGATGGGTAGTGGCTGTTTGAGGATGACGGTTGTGGTCTTGCCCGAGGCGATGATCTGGTCAAATTTCTCTCTGGTGGTCGTGTTTCCCGGGTCATTGGCAAGAAGCATTTTCCCCAGCTCGATGGGATTCTGCACCCGTATGCATCCGTGACTGAAGGCGCGGTGAGCCCTGCCGAATAATGACTTGCTCGGTGTGTCGTGGAGATACACATGATACGGGTTGGGAAAGAGGAATTTGATCAGGCCAAGCGAGTTGTCAGCTCCGGAATCCTGGCGGAGCGTGTAGGGTAAATGTTTTCCCAGGTACTGGTTCCAAGGGATTGAGGTTTGGTCGACTTCGATGCCGCTGCTGTCAAAGGCACGGAGATGCTGTTTCTGCAGATGATTCTTGTCTTTGATAATGGTGGGAATCGTTTCGTTTTTAACGATGTCGGGGGGGATGGTCCAGGTCGGGTTGAGCACCACATAGGTGACGGCTGACCGGAAGACAGGGGTCTGGTGGAACGGCTGGCCGACCATGACCTTGCTGGACCAGATCAGTTTGTCCTGATGGTAGTAATGCACCTTGAATCCGGCAATGTCGACAATGAGGCTGGAGCTGGGCATGTCACGGATAACCCACCTGGTTCGTTCCAGATTGACACGGATCTGGTTGATCCGGTCGGCTACCGAAATATTCATGGCCTGCAGGGTGGTCTTGCCGATAGCGCCATCTGGTTCCATGTGGTGCCTGGCTTGAAAGGTTTTGACCGCAGCCACCAGAGTGTCATCATACAAAGTTGGGTCGCTGGAACCCTTAGAATGGAAATCGCCGGTGACGGTCAATCGTTTCCGCAGCGCCGCTACCCGGTCGTCCCGCATGCCGGGCTTGAGGCTGGGCCCCATGGGAATGTGTTGCCAGCCGCCATTGCTGGCAATTTTCCGGTATTGGGTTAACGCCTGTTTCAG
>CAITZN010000253.1 GCA_903896915.1 uncultured bacterium | reverse complement strand
CGGAATATCTGGTGCAAGTCGTGGCCACACCCAAAGTTGATGGCGGATATGCCGGGCCCCTCTTGCTTGAGGCCTCATGCAAACACAAGAGAACAAAAACCGTGCTGGCCTCGGTTTCGACCAGCAATGTCGGCGGTGGTGACTCTCTGGTCGGGCTGGCGGAGCTGTTTGTTGATCAGATGGTCAAATTCGAGGTTTGCCCCTATCTTGGCAAGGTTTCCGTCCTGGTTGACCTTGCCAAGGACAATCAGACAAATACTGAACGAGCAGTATACTGCAACAAGCGTGATGGCAAGTTTATACGGAGCGATAAAGAGATTAGTTCCTCCAAACAACAATGGGAGCTGGAGAAAACCGGCCGCCGCTCTGCCACCGGCGATCTGGAATACTCAGGGTCGGAAAAGTTTGACGTCTCGGAAGAGGATGATTGTCACCGGTGTACCCCTGAGTACGAGGGGCGGAGAACCTATACGAAAAATACGAACACCGACATTTCCGTAACCGGTCTTTCCGATGAAAGCGCCGGCAAGAAAGGGGACACTGTCAATAAGGATGCCCGGATCAGGGTTCGGTTTCTTGAAGATGGATATTACTTCGTCAAGATTGATGCGACATCTCGAAATGGCACAGCTCAGATTGCGGTCAAAGAAAATGCCACAGGTTCCTGCGATACTATCAATCACAATCCGTCTCCTGAAAAAAAGGTGCGGGATGTTCCTCTGGAAGCCGCCGAATGGGGTCCGTTTAGCGGTTCGCCCAAGGACAAACGGCTTGCTGACACCAAGGAAGATCCGCTGAATAAACCGGAAATCAAAGAAACCGGTAAGAGAACCATCAAGTTTGAGCTCAGTCGGAAATAAGGCGGCTTATTATAAAACCGCTATGTACGTGTTGGCTCCCGGGGCGGTTGTCTCGGGCCGATTTTCTATTTTTTTCTGGTGCCGCTGGCACGAAGACAGGACTTTCTGGAGTGGTGTTATGGATACTACCGGCCAATGGCTGGAAACCAATACCTTTCACCATGCGCAATTTTCTGACATTGGCAACTTGGTGAGGAGGAAGAAGGATCAGGGGCAGTCCATTTCCCTCTGTATCCCGACCTTGAATGAAGCCGCAACCATCGCAATGGTGGTGGCGCAAATGCGTTCGGAACTGCAAGAAAGGCATCTCCTGCTCGATGAGATAGCGGTGATCGACTCCGGTTCCGTTGACGGGACGCTGGAGTTGGCGGCTACCGCGGGGGCTGATGTCTACCGGGCTGCGGATATTCTTCCGGAAATGGGCCACTATAGCGGCAAGGGCGAAAATCTCTGGAAGGCGGTTTATCAACTCAAGGGCGATATCATTGTTTTTGTCGATGGCGATATCAGCAATATTCATCCCCGTTTTGTCACCGGTCTGGTCGGCCCTCTTCTGCACCGTCCTGAGATCGGCTATGTCAAGTCCTTCTATGATCGGCCCTTAGGCAGTGATGAAGCTGATCGAGTCTTTGGCGGCGGTCGGGTGACTGAAATCCTGATTCGTCCGCTGTTTTCTCTTTACTTCCCGGAGTTGACTGCGCTGATTCAACCGCTGGCCGGTGAGTATGCCGTGCGTCGGGAGATCCTCGAACAGCTGGCCTTCCCGGTGGGCTACGGGGTGGAGACCGCGCATCTTATTGATGCCTATGCTCTGGGCGGACTTGGTGTTTTTGCCCAGACCGACATGGAGGAGCGGAGGCACCGCAGTCGAACCAATCAAGAGCTTGGCAAAACCTCCTTTGCTGTTTTACAGGTGATCGGAAGGCGCTTGCGAGCGCGGGGCATTCTGCTTGAAGCACCACAAGGTAAAGGTGGTCTGCGGCAATTTCGGCAGCAGGGGCGATGCAATCATCAGGAGGTGAGTCATCTCATTGAGCATGAACGTCCTCCGATGCAGGAAATGCCGGCCTACCGGCAAATGTGGGGAAGGGGGAGGCAAGGCGGTTTGTTATCGACCGGGAGTATCGCCTACGTCAACGAGCCCATGACGGCAACCTGCGGAACGTGAGCGATGCGGATAGCTATTGTCCATTACCATCTGCAATTTGGCGGCGTAACCAGGATTATCTGTCACCAGCAGAATGCCTTGCGCGACCGAGGTGTTTCCACGGTCGTTCTCACTGGCAAGCCGCCCCCGTTCGACTTTCCCGGGGCTTTTAGGGTTATCCCGGGCTTGCAGTATGAGGCGATCCGTCCCGCGATCTCCCCGTTGGCATTGGCAGCGCAGATGCATGCTGCTGCCACCGAGGCGCTGGCAGGCCCTCCGGATGTCTGGCATGTGCACAACCACAGTTTGGGCAAGAGTCTTGTGTTGCCCCCAGCCCTGCTCGCCCTGGCTGAACAGGGCGAGCACTTTCTCTTCCAAATTCATGATTTTGCCGAAGACGGCCGTCCGGGCAATTATCGGGCAATGCTGGCTCAGATGGCAGACGGCAGCAAGAGCACCTTATCTCGCCTCCTCTATCCGCAGGCCGATCATGTGCACTATGCCGTGCTGAGCCGCCGAGATTACCAATATCTGCTCGATGCCGGACTAGACCAGAACCATCTCCATCTTCTCCCCAATCCGGTCGATCTTGGGCAGGTTGCAGAAAAAGAACCGATATTGCCTGAAGCCGAAGCACCGCTGTGGCTCTACCCAACCAGGGCCATTCGCAGGAAAAACCTGGGCGAATTTCTTCTCTGGTCGGCTTTGGCCCCTACGGGGACACGGTTTGCGGTCACTTCAGGGCCGGAGAACCCTGCGGAGCGTGGGCGTTATGACCGCTGGAAGGAGATTGCAGCGGTATTGGAGTTGCCGGTGGAGTTTGAAGCAGTGGGGCAGGCGGGCCCGAGCTTTATTGATCTGCTCAAGCTGGCAAGCGGTGTGGTCACCACCAGTGTGGCCGAGGGGTTTGGCATGGCCTTTCTGGAGCCGTGGTCGGTCGGCACCCCGGTCTGCGGCCGTAACCTCCCTGAGATAACCGCCGGTTTTCGGCAGGAAGGGATAGTATTGCCTTGGAGCTATGATCGTCTCAATATTCCTGAGAACTGGATAGGTCATGATCGGCTGCAAGTTGCAGCTCTTAACGGGCTGAGGCGTAATCTCGCCGCCTATGGGCGCAGCCCTTCCCCAGACGATCTGGAACAGCTATTGGCCTCCTGGATTCATGATGGACTGGTAGATTTTGGCCGACTTGATGAACCCTTGCAGGAAGCTGTGCTCCACCGGTTGGCGCAAGCCCCTGAACAGGCTGTCGAAATCGGTCCCTCAGCTTTGCCTAACCCTAACGACCTCTACTCTGTGGTTGAAAATAATCGGTGTTTGCTGCGAGCTCATCATAATCTTGCCCAGTATGGAGCAATCGTCGAGCAGATGTACCGGCAGGTGGTGGCGTCTTCAATCACTCCGCTTGACAGTCTCGATGGTGAGGTGCTGCTTGACCGTTTTCTTGCCCCGGAGCGATTGTCCCTGCTGCGGGCCGATTGAGTGCCGTACGGTTGGGGATGGAGTTGGTTTAGATTCGCTGGACGCAGAAGAAGGTGAGGACACCGTAGGCCAAGAGCCAGAGGATGATGGCCAGCAGCGCATAGGTGCGGGCAGGTGCGGTTTTTGGTAGCCAGAACAGCAGGCCGAGAGGCAGCAGCGGGGTTACTACTCCCGCAATAAAGGGTGACAGTGAGCGGAGCAGTTCCTGCAGGCCGAGAAAGAACCAGGGACCGGCGATAAAGAGCAGGCCGAAGCGGTTTGGCTCCATCGGTGCGGCAAGGACGATGGAGAGCAGGATGGTCAGCAGGATAAGGACAAGATGGTCGCGCCAGCGGACGGTATAGCGTCTGAGATGCGGCCAGGCGGCCATCCCCCCCAAGACCACCAGGCCAATAACATGATGGGCGTACACCTTGTTGACCCCGCTGTCGGCAAGGTCGAAGAAGAGATCATTGACCTGCGTCCCGATCAGGGGAACGGCCAGACAGATGTGTTCGGCAATGGTTCCTGCCGCCTCGCCGGTGGCGTCACCTCTGAGCACATATCCGGTGAACAGCAGCAGTAGGCCACAGGGAAGGGTGGCGCACAACCGTATCCAGGCACTTCTCGTATATTCTGCTTCATTTTTCCACACCACTACTCCCAGATGCACTACCAGCAGCAGGAAAAAGGCCTGGCTTGAATAGTAGTGCAGGGCCCGCCAGAAGGAACCATAGGGCACTACCAGTTCGATGGCGGTGGTCGAATAAAACGGTTCGAAGGCGTTGAACTGCAGGGCGACAACAATCCCCGAAAGGATAGAGAGGTAGAGGCTGATCAGTGCCCCGCCGCCCCAGGGATAAACACTTAGAAACCGCAACGGCGCCAACCAATTGTTTTTTCCTGCGCTAGCGGCCATTAGAGCTTTACCACATAGGCGGTTGCCCGGCCTTCAGCATCATTTTTGAGAGTGACTTCATAGATGGGCAGATTTTTCTTCGCTGGCCCGGCTATCCATCTGCCCTCTGGGGTGAAACGGCTCTGGTGGCAGGGGCATTCGATATACTGCTTATCCTGCTGGTAGTTGACCCGGCAGCCAAGGTGGGGGCAGATGCGGGAGACAGCGGTCACGCCGTCACTGGTCGCAAAGAGGATGAAATCGTGCCCGGTGTGGACACCGCTTAAGGGGAGTGGGGCTGGGACCTCAATCAGGCGGGGTTTGGGCGGTACCCGGAAGGCAGTGAATCGGAGCAGGGGGTAGAGAAAGAGGGCTGCAGCTATTGCCGCCGCCCATTGCGCGCCTCGTGCCAGCAGGCTGCGGCGGTTGCTATCCTGAGGTGCAGAACAGCTGTTTTTTCCGGGAGCAGGCGAACCCATCAGGCAAATTTTTCCTGCAAGGCCTTTTCAACATGCACAGGTACTAGTCCGGTGATGTTCCCCTTGTAGCGGGCTGCGTTTTTGATTCCGGTTGAACTGATGTAAATCCAGCGAAACCCCGTCATAAGAAAAACCGTTTCCACGGAGCGTTCCAGTCTTCTGTTCATCAGCGCCAATTGGAATTCGTAGTCAAAATCCGAGACCGCGCGCAGGCCGCGAATGATGGCATGGGCGTTGTTTTTCAGGGCATAATCGACAACGAGACCATCGGTGTAGTCAACCTCGACCCGTCCGTTGAACTCTGTAAAACATTCGCGGATCAGGTCGCAGCGCTCCTCAAGTGAGAAGAGCGGCGTTTTCTGAATGTTAATACCGACGGTGACGATGATCTTGTCAAAAAGGTGGAGTCCACGCTTAATGATGTCAATATGACCATTGGTGATGGGGTCAAAGGTCCCAGGATACAGGGCGATGGAGGGACCGTCTTTTTTGCTGGGGGGGGGGAGTATGTATGTGTCGTTCATAAATTCAACTTGTCGCCGGTTGCTGTCCGTAAAGCCATATCCTGGTTTCTCCGTAGCGGCGTTGATCGAGGACAGTCAGGACGCCGTCCTCTGCGGGCAGAATGACGCTGTGGTGCTCTTCAACAACAATCAGGGCGTTGTTGGCAAGAATGTCCGATTTTTGTACCACTGCCAGCATGTGTTCCGCCAGTTTTTTCTGGTAGGGCGGGTCCATGAACACCAGGTCGAACCGGGTTGCAGGTGGCATTCTGGCTTGCAAAGGCTGCAAATGGACGGCTGTGGCAAGGTTGAGCTGGACAAAGGCGGCCTGTGGCTGGGAGAAACAGGTGCGGAGGTTAGTTTCGATCAGGCGGCCTGCTTCAAGCGACTGATCGACAAAGAGGGCAAAGGATGCGCCCCTGCTGAGGGCCTCGATGCCGATGGCGCCGGTCCCGGCAAAAAGATCGAGTACGTTGCTGCCTGCTATTCGGTCTGCAAGGATATTGAAGAGGGCTTCGCGCACCCGGTCGCAGGTCGGCCGGATGTGGGCTTGGCTTGATTTGGGTGCCGCCAGCTTACGGCCACGCACGCTGCCGCCGGTAATGCGCAAGGGAGAAGAGCCTGAGCGTAAAGTGTGAGCAGATTAGAGGGGTGGATTGTCCAGATGGACAGGCACTGGCTTCTTCTTGGTAAGTCGGGCCTTGATGGCCAGGACTGGACCGGACAGGATATAGAGGAAGAGCGCTGGGAACAGTGTTTTCTGCGGGTCGCTGGCCAGCAGGATCAGCAGCAGGATCATGCCGACGATCAGTTGAAACCGTTTTTCCTTCGGGATATCAATGTGTTTAAAACTTGAATATTTGTGAGTGGAAACCATTAGATAGGAAAGAAGGTAAACCACGAGGAGCACGGAGATATGTTGAACAGTGTCGGTTGTCTTAAAGACATTGTTGCTGAACATGACGGCTGTCGCGATTACACCTGCGGCAGCCGGACAGGGCAAGCCAGTGAAGTCGTGGCTCGTCGGGGTGGCCAGGCTCTGGGAATTGAATCGGGCTAGGCGGAGGGCGGTGGCAGCCACATAGAGGAAGCCAGCTAGCCAGCCGTATCGGCCATAGGGGGTCAGTGCCCAGAGGTAGGCGAGCAGTCCAGGCGCTACCCCAAAAGAGACCATGTCGCAGAGGCTGTCGAGCTCCATGCCGAAGGTCGAGGTCGAGCCGGTCATGCGCGCCACCCGGCCATCGAGGCCATCAAAAACAGCGGCAATCAAGATGGCGACACCGGCCGCAAAAAAATGGCCGTTGATCGAGGCTATCATCGAATAGAAGCCGCTGAACAGGCTGCAAATGGTCAGCATGCAGGGGACTATATAAAATCGGTTGGATGGAGGTGTGGTGCTTTCCATGATCTGCTCTTTGTAGATTTTGCCGCTGCAATGCGGTGCCATGCAACTGTTGTCGTCAATCCGGCTGCTGGTTATAGATGGGCAACCGGTGCTGTTTCGTTACCTTAGCTTATTACTCATATTATACGAGACAATGAGGAGCTAGGCAAATGAATCTTAGGTGATTGGTGGGCTGGTTGGTTCGAGAATACCGAGCACTGTTTCACCGGCCGTAACCTTCTGGCCTTCGCTGACCCTGACCTGGGTCGACAGCGGTAAGTAGAGGTCGACGCGCGAACCGAACCTGATTAAACCGAAGCGCTGCCCGGCAACAACTTGGTCGCCCTTTTCCGCACGGCAGACGATGCGGCGGGCAATCAGGCCGGCGATTTGTACGATCGTATATCGGTGGTTGTCAGGGGTTTGGATTGTGACCGCACAGTACTCATTATTGAGCACAGCCGTGTCTTTGTCGGCGGCATAGAATTTTCCCGGCGACAGAACTACGCGTTCCACTGTTCCTGCAAAAGGGATGCGGTTGACATGGACATTGAAAACATCCATAAAAATGGAGATCTTTATGACTCGTTGCTGCAGGAACCGATCGTCATCAACCTCGCGCACGACAATGACCTTGCCGTCGGCCGGACAGACGATCGCATTTGGTTCGTCGGGCAGCACTCGGCAGGGGTCGCGGAAAAAATAGGTGATAAATCCGGTGAGCAGCAGGCAAATGAGAGCCGGGATGGGGAAGTCAAGCAGGCTACAGATCAGGGTTGTGAAACCGCTGAACAGAATGAAAGGGTAGCCTTCGCTGGCCATGGGGAGTTCTGTTTTTTGCATGAAAATTCCGAGGAAGAGGATACCGGGCGCTTAAGTGCACAGCGAGCCTGTATGGCTTGTTTGCCGGTGTTCAAGCCTTTATTTTTTTGGGGCCCGCAACATGGCTATTTTACCAGTCCTGACGATTTCTTTGATGCCAATAGGCCGGAGGATATCGATCACCGCCTTGATCTTGGATTCGGAACCGGTGACTTCCAGGGCATAAGAGGTGGGGCTGACATCCACTACCTTGCCGCGGAAGATATCGATAATCCGCAGCACCTCGGCCCTGGTTGCGGCTTCGGCCTTGACCCGGATCAGGGCCATCTCCCGTTCAACGAAATCGCCTTCGCTGACGTCGTTGACCTTAATAACGTCGATCAATTTGTGCAGCTGCTTGGTTACCTGTTCGATGATGGACGCTTCACCTTCGGTGACCACGGTCAGGCAGGAAACCTGAGGGTCGAAAGTCTCGGCTACACAGAGGCTTTCAATATTGAAGCAGCGGCCACTGAAGAGCCCGGTGACGCGCGAGAGGGCGCCGGGTCGATTGCGCAGTAAGACGGAAAGGGTATGTTTCATAATAAAAGGTCCTGTTCGACGATAGGTGTCTGTTCAAGTCGAGCGGCTCATACGCCGGTCAACGGTTTTGTTCCCGGGCAGTCCTTACACCAGCAGCATCTCGGTGGTGGCCTTGCCTGCCGGCACCATTGGGAAAACGCCTTCTTCGCGGTGGATGGAGAAATCCATGATCACTACATTTTTGGTGGCCAGTGCTTCTCTGATAACCGGTTCCACCTCGGCTTTGGTTTTGGCCCGCAGGCCGACCGCGCCATAGGCCTGGGCCAGAGCGACGAAATCCGGGGTGACCTCCATCACGGTGGAGGCATAGTGGCGGTTGTAGAAGAGCTCCTGCCACTGCCGCACCATACCCAAGTAGTTGTTGTTGAGGATGGCTATTTTGACCGGAGCACCACATTCCCTGGCCGTGGCCAGTTCCTGGATGTTCATCTGGATTGAGCCGTCGCCGGCGACATCGATAACGGTCGCATCAGGAAAGGCCATCTGGGCGCCAATGGCCGCTGGCAGGCCGTAGCCCATGGTGCCAAGTCCACCTGAGGTCAGGAGCCGACGGGGGTGGTTGAATTTATAGAACTGGGCGGCCCACATCTGATTCTGGCCGACCTCGGTGGTGATGATGGCGTTACCGCCGGTCAGCTCATGCAATTTTTCAATGACATATTGAGGCTTGATGATTTCACCAGCTTCCATGTAGGCCAGCGGGTGCTTGGCATTCCACTCCAAGACCTGTTCGACCCAGGGCTGATGCTGTTCGGCAATTTCCTGGCGATTATACTCATCGGATTTATCCAGCCAGTTGTTCATGGCTTGGAGGGCGAGCTTGCAGTCAGCGACAATGGGTATGTCGACCACAACGTTTTTGCTGATTGAGGTGGGGTCGATATCGATATGGATGATCTTGGCCTGCGGGGCAAAGGCGTCGAGGCGACCGGTGACCCGGTCGTCAAAACGGGAGCCCACAGCAATCAGCAGGTCACTCTTAGCGACCGCCATATTGGCGGCATAACTGCCGTGCATGCCGAGCATGCCGAGTGACAGGTGGTCGGTGCCCGGAAAGCCGCCCAGGCCCATCAGGGTCATGGTCACCGGGATGTTGAGTCGCCGGGCCAGGTGGGTCAACTCCTCATTACTGTTAGAGGAAATGACGCCGCCGCCGACATACAGTACGGGTCGTTTGGCCTTGAGGCAGGCCCTGCATGCCTTTTCCACCTGGTTGGGATGCGGCTCGGTGTGGGGCTGGTAGGTCTGCATCTTGACCGGTTCTTTCTTTTTCGGCGGATAAGTGATCATCGAGGCGATGATATCCTTGGGCAGGTCAACCAAAACCGGGCCGGGCCGACCGGAGGCGGCGAGATAGAAGGCCTCGCGCAGCACCGGCACCAGATCATCCGGGTCATTGACCAGATAGTTGTGCTTGGTGCAGGGCCGGGTAATGCCGACAATATCGACCTCTTGGAAGGCGTCGTTACCGATCAGCGCTCGCGGCACCTGGCCGGTCAGCACCACTAGAGGAATCGAGTCGCAATAGGCGGTGGCAATGCCGGTGACGCCGTTGGTGGCCCCGGGACCGGAGGTCAGCAGAGCGACACCAACCCTGCCGGTGGCCCTGGCAAAACCGTCAGCTGCATGCACCGCGCCCTGTTCGTGACGGACCAGAACATGTCGAATGCTGCTTTTGCACAGCTCGTCGTAGAGTTCGATAACAGCACCACCGGGATACCCGAAAAGGAGTTCCACGCCTTCTTCCTGCAGACATTTGATAATGGCTTGTGACCCTTTTATTTTACTCATAAAGTTATTCCTTTCTTTGATTTGAGGTCCCGCTCAGGAGGTGCATTATTAAGTTCGTTCGGTCGGTTAGCCTGTTGCCTGATAGACGGTGCTGCCAGCGCAATGAGCACTATCGGCCCGACATATCCAATTTTCTTCGCTATCTATCGACACGCCTGCAGCCTAAACATCTGACAGATAAGACATAAAAATATATAGGTGATAAAAATAGCTGTCAAGCGGGAAACCGGGCGCCGCCAAGATCGAGCCATCGTCCATGCCTATTTTTTAGGTTGATCCTCATTTTCTAACTGCTTGATCAGTTCGCTTACCGCTGCCCCAGAGGGGGCGGCTGCCATGGGTTTGTACTGGACAAGCGTCTTCCATTCGGCAATGGCCCGCTTGCGGTCGCCCAGTCCTGTAAGCAGAACCACGCCTTTGTTGAACCGGGACTGTTCATGTTGAGGGTCGAGTTTCAGGACCTGGTCAAAGAGGTCGATAGCCTTCTGGTGCTGCTTGTCCTCGTGATACATGACCCCGAGATCAGTCATGACGTTAAGATCACCAGGCAGCAGTTCCAGGGCTTTGGTATAGGCGGCAATGGCCTTCTTGGCCTGGCCGGTGTCGAAATAGGCATGGCCCAGTTCCACCCAGGTCTGGCCGTTGCCCGGATTGTCGCTGGTCGCCTTTTCCAGGGAAACGATAGCCTCGGCGGCTGCCTTCTGTTGCTCCGCTGTATGCGGCTGGGCGTTATCTGCCGGAGCACGATAGACGGAATACACCACTCCGCCGAGAAAGCCGATGATCAAGGCCGCGACTATGGCCAGATACAGGGTCTGTTTTTTTACATAACCAATGTTGTCCACCGATTCTTCTCCAGGGTAAGGGTTGGAAGTCCTGCGGCGCTTTGCAGGTCGCATGATGGGCTGAAAATAGCACAGGCGGGCAAGAACTGCAAACAAAGTGACCAGGGGCGGGGAAAGTTGGCTCTCACTCGGTGGTATCGATCACCGCATCCAGGCAGACCCGGTGCACGGTCGGCCCGCAATGCCCGCAGGTTGTCACCTCAAACCGGCGTATCCGGCGGCCGTGATCCCGGCAGGCAGTTACCACTTTGGCACACGTAGCGCTGCTGCAACCCTTGGCCTGCATGTCGTAGAAATGGAGGGTGCCGCTTGGCTTGAGCGCAGCTAGTGAGCTAGGGAGCAAGGATTCGCCTCCGTGGGGGAGGACTATGAGGATGCGGTCGAATCGGTGGTTCAGCGAAGGCAACATCTGGGCGGCATCGCCTTCAAAGAAGCGGACGCTTGCGATTTTCCGGTTGGCCCTGAGGTTCTGCAGCGCATAGCCATGGGCGATGGGATTCTTTTCAATGCCAATGACTTTTCCCGCCTTGCTGTGGCGACCAATAATCAGAGGGAAGGGGCCGATGCCCGAGCAGAGTACAGCGACACTCTCGCCGGGCTCGATTAAGGTGGCGATTCGAGCCCGCTCATGGGCGGAACGCACCGAAAAATATACATGAGCGAGGTCGAGGTGAAGGTTCACCCCGTTTTCCCGGTGCAGAGTCGTCAGGCGTTCTTCCCCGGCAATAATCGCCAGCGGCAGGGTGCGGTATTCACCGCTATACTTGCCGTTGCGTTTAGCTACCACTCGGATGGTTTTGTGCAGTGCCAGGATGGCCTCGCCAATATCCCGCTCCAGCGCTTCCAGTTCCGGCGGCACAATGACCACGGCAATGTCGCCGACCCGGTCGAAGCCGCCAGGTATTAGTTCGGGTAGAACCTCGGGGAAAAGGGCTTGCAGGGTTTGTCTAAGGTTCATCAATGACTTGTTTGTAAAGGTTGCAGGGGGGAAACATTGAAAGGCAGAGCGTATTTCCCGTTAGAAATTTTAGTCGATACATCCAGGGGGCACAATGAAGCACTCGTGAATGGTGTTATTTTGAAAAACGCTGGAATAGATGGTGTGCCGCGGTCGAATCTTTAGTACCTCTTTTCAATAGCTTTGTTATTGGGTTGATCTGTTGGACCATCTCGTTGAATTTTAGGTGGTTACGTTGCAAATGCTGTCTCCGGGATTCCCAATGTAAGAGGAATAACGTATTCTTAAATATCGTATAGTTATTGATGTGGTGACTCCTGCGATATCGAAAATTCGAGCAACTTTCACAAGAACATTTTCAAAAGAGATGTTTTCAAGAGGAGCGGTATCGCATGAGTAGGATCGATGATATTATTAAGGATATAAAGAGACTT
>CAITZN010000252.1 GCA_903896915.1 uncultured bacterium | reverse complement strand
GTTGAATTTGGGGGTTCCGGCACTGGGCAGGAAACGGGACAGTGCTTTCCAGTCAAGCTCCATGACACCAAGCCCGGAACGATCTGTAATCAGCATGCTTTCCAGGACATCCAGGGCAATGGCAGAGTTGAGTGCTGACCCTCCCATGCGATTTTGCAGAGCATCCTTGGTTTCTTTATTGCGAGCCAGGAATCCAACATCGTCGATCGCCCCCCAGCGCACACAGGTAGCAGCCAGGCCGGTTGCACGGCGTTTTTTTGCCAGGGCTTCCAGACAGGTATTGGCGGCCACGTAGTTGCCTTGACCTGGGTTGCCGAACAGAGTGGTAGCCGAGGAGAAGTGGATGAAGAGGTCAAGCGAAGTGTCGAGAGTCATTTCATGCAGGTAGTAGGCTCCCAATACCTTGGGCGCGAGCACGCTCCGAATCTGGTCCGCATCCATGTTATGGATCAGTCCGTCATGTATGACTGCAGCGGCATGAACGATGCCCTTAAGGGGAGGAAGTCCCCTGGCTATTTCGGCCAACAGGGCTGATAGAGCCTCTTTATCGGTAATGTCGCATGATGCGGCATGAACCTTTACCCCTTGGGCTTGCAGTCGAGCAATGGCGTGTATCGCCTCTTCGGAACTCGGACCGCTGCGACTGATCAAAACGAGGGAGCGCGCACCTTTGCTGACCAGCCATTCTGCAGTTCTCAGACCAAAACCGCCCAAGCCGCCCGTTACGAGATAGGAGGCATCGGCAGGCAGTACCAGATGTTTCCGGGCAACAGGGTTTGAGGAGTGAACGTGGCTGATCCCATTGCGATAGGTAATGACGATCTTACCGATCTGACGTGCTTGCTGCATGTAGCGAAAGCCATCGACAATGTCTTCCGCCTCGAAGACGTAATAAGGCAGGGGATGGAGCACGCCTTTGGCAAACAAGGCCATAACCTCGGCGAACAGGCTGCGGGTGAGATCGGGGCACGACTGCATCAACTGGTCGGTATCTATACCGAAATAACTGATATTGTTACGGAAGGGGCGCAGGCCGACCTTGGTATTTTCGTAGAAATCCCGTTTGCCGAGTTCCAGGAACCGACCGAAGGGTTTAAGCACCCGGAAGTTGCGGTTGATGGCCTCCCCTGCAAGGGAGTTGAGCACCACGTCCACCCCTTTCCCCTCGGTCCGGGCTATGATTTCGTCGGCAAAAGACAGTGAGCGGGAGTCGAAAATGTGTTCAACTCCCAGCAGGCGCAGGAAATCACGTTTCTCTTCCGACCCGGCTGTAACGTAGATTTCGGCCCCCATCCATTTGGCGAGTTGGATAGCGGCAAGTCCCACACCGCCCGTTGCACAGTGGATGAGCACCTTGTCACCCGGTTGCAGCCGTGCCAGATGGTGCAGGGCGTAATAAACCGTGAAGAAGGTGCAGGGTATTGTGACCGCCGCCTCAAAGGAAATTCCGGGCGGGATGTGGGCGATGGCATTGGCTTGAGTGATCACCCGGTTGCCGAAGCTGGAAGGACCGAAGCCTACGACCTTATCACCCGGTGCGTATGCACATGTCGTACTGCCGAC
>CAITZN010000251.1 GCA_903896915.1 uncultured bacterium | reverse complement strand
TATCATATGCTGGGATCACCGGAAGGTGAGCTGGCGCTGTTCCAGGCCGCCGTCTATCTAGCCATGGCCCCGAAAAGCAACGCCATCTATACCTGCACTCATAAGGTACGAGCTGACATCAACCGCACCGGTTCCCTGCCCGTCCCCCTGCATCTGCGCAACGCACCAACAAAGCTGATGAAGGATTTCGGTTACGGCCACGGCTACCAGTATGCCCACGACGACCGGGACGGGGTGGTCAATCAGGAGCACCTCCCCACCGAATTGGCAAACAGCGTCTACTATGAGCCGACCAACCGCGGTTTTGAGGCCGTGATCAAAGATCGACTCATCAAATGGAAACAAATACTCAAACAACGAGCCCTACAACATGAACAACAAAAACAGAAAAAATAAACTGGTACCGCTGCTGCTCCTTCTTGCCCTGGCAATCCTGGCAACATTCGCTGGAAAAACGGCGAATGCTGCCGGGTTACGGCTGATCTATGCCAACGACAACCTCGGCGAACTCGATGGCTGTGGCTGAGGTTCCAGCAAATTGGGCGGTCTGTCCAAAAAAGCATCTTTGATCAAACAATTGGGAGCCGAGCCTGGTAAATCAGCCTTGGTCGTTAACGGCGGCAACCTCCTCTTTAAAACGGATGCGCTCGAGCCGAACGCTCTTGAAACCGCAAAAATAGCAGCGGACGGCATCATGCAGGCGACCCGCATGATGGGGGGAACAATGGCCGGTGTCGGCGTCAGGGATCTGGCAGCAGGCATCGAATTTCTCCGGCAATACCAGACGCCCCCGGCTTTCACCTGGCTTTCTCTCAACCTAGTCGATCCCTCCACCCGCAAACCCCTGTTCACTCCGGTACTGCTGCGGGAGGTGGGCGGGCTAAAAATTGCTGTGCTGGCCCTCACCGATCATAGAGCCTTGCAGAACAAGTCAGGCGATTTCCAGGCAACGCCTTGGCGGGAGGCACTACCCGACGCTTTGGCCACACTGCGCCAGTCTGCCGATTTCATTCTCCTTTTGTCCAATTATGACCTTGCCGAAAATCAAGACATCGCCCGGACCTGCACCGCCATCGACCTCATCCTCCAGACCGGGCACGTGGTCGGCAACATGAGCCCTCTCCTGATCAACCAGACCCTTATCTCCCAGGCCGAGACCCGGGGCAAATACCTCGGCGTTTTGGATATCGACTGGAATGGCCATGGCCGGTGGAACGAGGCAAACACCCCCCAGTCACAACCCAAAAACGGCCTACCGTCAACCTACGCCAATCGCTTCATCGCCCTTAAGGTATCGATGCCCAACGACCCCGCAGTTGAGACGGTGGTCCAAAAGACCCAGCAGCGGATCGAAAAACTACAAAAAACCCTGCCGCAGTAACCCTACGAAAATAAAGAAAAAAAAAGGCCGCCCGAAGGCGGCCTTTTTCACATGCTGTTCGTACTAATTAGCAGCCAAAAGCCTTCTGCAGATTAGGAATGGTTTGTTTTTTACGACTCATCATGCCATCGATCCACATGGAGTTGTTGGCAAGTTTACCACCAAAGGCAGCTTCAATCATTGCAGGATCATCAGAAACAACCATCAGGTCGGTTCCTTCTTTCACTACATCTGTGAGCATGAGCAGTACAGAATGTCGCTCGCCGCCCTTCTGGTCTTTCATAGCATTCAAAAGCGCATCGCGCATATCGGCAACTTGATCCAAAGTGGCAAGCTCCAACTGGCCAACGCCAACCTTTTTGCCCTTCATATCGAAATCTTTGTAATCCCGATGCAGCAGGTCCATGGCAGGAACGCCAGCAACCGCACTCTTAGCCTTCAGCATTTCCATGAAGATCTCATCGGTATTGGTAACACCGGCAATAGCGGCCAACTCTGCTACTGCTTTCTTATCAGCAGGAGTACAAGTAGGGGACTTGAAATTAACGGTATCGCTAAGGATAGCGGAAAGCATCAACCCGGCAACCTTAGGAGCAACAGCCACGCCCTCCAGATCGTACATAACTTTGAGCACTGTACAGGTGCAGCCAACGGGTTGATTGAAGAAATAAATCGGCTGATTGGTGGTAACATCACCAATTTTGTGATGATCAACTATAGCCACGACATCGTTAGAAGTGAGATTATCCGGAGCCTGTGCCAAGTCGCTGTGATCGACCAGGGCAACTTTCTTGCCAGCAGCGTCGGTCATGATCTCAGGGGCGGCAAAGCCAAAACGTTTGAGAACGGTCTCTGTTTCAGGATTCAGTTTTCCCTGCATAACAGGAATATAATCCTCACCTTTGGCTTTCATTAACTCAGCAAAGGCGATTGCGGCGGTTACAGAATCGGTGTCCGGACTTTTGTGGCCAAAAACATAAACAGACATAGCGTAATACCTCCCAAAACTTGATAAATGACACATAAATATGTGCGCTTCTCTTCTCTTCCCGCCTGGCGAAGGGCGGGAACAATAAAATTGATCGACATTATAACGTTCATTTATAAGCGTCAAGCAGAAAAAGGAAAAGCTCCTTGACGCTGCCGGTTCTTCATCAAAAAACAAAGGGATCGACTCAGTCGACCCCTTTGGCAAACCCCTGTTCTACTCGCTCAGATTTAATCGCGACTGCCCCCGAAAAACCGCAAAAGCATCAGAAACAAATTGATAAAATCAAGATACAGGGCAAGGGCGCCGATGATTGATCCTTTCCGGATAGCGGCGTCTCCCTGCTGCATGATGCCTTCTTCCCCGATATTTTTAATTTTCTGCACATCATACGCGGTCAGTCCAACAAAAACGAGAACCCCGATGGCGGAAATCGCCCAGTACAGGACGGAGCTTTTCAAGAAGATATTGACGACAGAGGCGAGCAGGATACCGATCAAGCCCATGAACATGAACGATCCCATACCGGAGAGATCCCGTTTCGTGACCATACCGTAGACCGCCATGGCCCCGAACATTCCCGCTGTAACTAAAAAAGTACCGGCAATGGAGGCATGGGTGTAGGCCAAGAAAATGGTGGAGAGGGTCAGGCCGTTGAGAATCGAATAACCGAGAAACAGACCCGTGGCTGTCCCCGGCTGGAGCTTTTCAATTCGTGCTGACAGGTAAAAAACCATCCCGAGTTCAGCGAGCACCAGGATGAAAAACAGCGGGCTGGCGACCAGAGTCCTTGCCATTCCGGATTCTGCGGTCAGAAAGGCAACCCCTCCGGTAACCGCAAGCCCGATGGCCATCCAGTTAAACACTTTGGCGAGAAAGATGGTCGAAGCCTCTTGTCTCGCTTGTGCTATGGTTATGTTGCGTGTTCCTACCTGAGTTTGCATGACTAATGTCTCCTTCTTTTTTCTGAATGATTCGATTGCTTACAACGCTCATATATTAACCATTTTGCAGGGGAAGGCAAGACCAGGCCCCCTCCTCTCGGAAAAAATCATCCTACAATTCCCGCCGCACTATCCAGTACGTTTTCATCATGAACATTCTGAGGAAACCGTATAGTATATACGCATAATTGGTATTGCATACGCAATATCGGAGAAAGGCGGGGCAAGTTTTAGAGCCGAGTTGTACCTTCCGCGTGGTCAGCACGTAGGCATCATGGAAAAAAGAAACAGATCAAAAAATAACGAGCTCTCCTTTCTTGGCGATTCTTTGTCTACGATCTATGCGGCAAAGAAGTGGAAGCATCAGTGGCGATTGTTCCGCCTTATTCAGGACTGGCCGACGATAATAGGAACAGAAGTAGCTCGCCTGACAGCACCCGCTTTTTTTCGTCAGGATGTTCTCTGGATCTTTGTGCAGGATTCGGCCTGGATGCAGCACATGCAATTTATCAAACTCGACCTGCTCGCCCGAGTGAACAAGATCATGACGGAACAACCGGTAACCGATATTCGCTGGCTGCTGCAGCCTGAAATGCCGCCCGCTCCAGAACGACACCTACCCCAACCTCATCCCGTTGATCCCAACCAGGAACGATTGTTTCAAGGGATGACCGAAGGTATCGCCAACCAGGAATGCCGGCAAGCGCTCCAGCGTCTCTGGCAGACC
Source organism: uncultured bacterium (assembly GCA_903896915.1). GTDB lineage: Bacteria > Desulfobacterota > Desulfobulbia > Desulfobulbales > Desulfobulbaceae > Desulfobulbus. The sequence goes on along the minus strand of CAITZN010000251.1, from coordinate 629 downwards.
TTTGCTTCTCATACGAAATGAAGACAACACCTCTGCACAGAAGTTCGCTGAAGCCGCATGGAACCTGCTGGACGGCACCCCTCATAGTTACGTGCTGCCTCGTCCAGTTGCCTCTTTTTCATAAATTGACTGACGCCAAGGCGCTTGCTTTGCTCTTTGACCGCAAATAGGCTATGTTCCTCCTTATAAACATCTCTCCTGTCCTATGAACCATTCCTTGAACAGCATGAATATCCTCGAATTAATTGGCAACACCCCTCTGGTTGAATTACGTCGGCTTAATCCTGCCGCTGAAACCGTCCGACTCCTTGGAAAACTCGAATCGCGCAATCCCGGCGGCTCCGTCAAAGATCGAGTTGCGCTGTCCATGGTTGAGGCCGCCGAAAAAAACGGCGAACTGACCCATGATAAAATCCTGCTGGAAGCGACCAGTGGCAATACTGGTATCGGCATGGCCATGGTTTGCGCAGCCAAACGATACCGCTGCCAGCTGATCATGCCGGAATCGGCCTCGATCGAAAGAAGGCTGATCATGCAGGCGTATGGCGCCGAAATCATCCTGACCCCAGCTAAACGAGCCACCGACGGGGCCATCGAAAAGGCCTATGCCCTGGCCCGGGAGCATCCTG
>CAITZN010000250.1 GCA_903896915.1 uncultured bacterium | reverse complement strand
TGCCCGGAAAGGCTCATCAAGCGACACACCAGTAGCCAGGGCAGCATGCCCGAATCACAGTAACCGAACTCGCGAAAATAATGATGGGCCGACATCTCGCCGCCGTAGACTGCGTCCAGGGCCCGCATGCGTTCCTTGATAAAGGCATGGCCGGTACGGGTCATGACCGGAACTCCCCCCGCGCCCGACACCATTTCCCGGGTGTTCCAGGTCAGGCGGGGATCGTGGAGTATGGTTGCCCCCGGATGCTGCTGGAGCATGGCCACTGCCAGTAGACCGACGATGTAATACCCTTCGATAAAACGACCGTTTTCGTCATAGAGGAAACAACGGTCAAAATCACCGTCCCAGGCAATACCCAGATCGGCGTGGTGCTCGCGAACGGCTCGTGCCGTGGCCTCCCGTTTTTCCGGAAGCAGGGGATTGGGCACGCCGTTGGGGAAGCGGCCATCAGGTTCATGCTGCATGCGAATGAACTCGAAAGGCAGATGGGGTGCCAACAGATCAATGATAGCCCCGGCACAACCGTTGCCGCTATTGACCACCAGCCGCATCGGCCGCATGCCGCTGCAATCGACCGTGGCCAGGAGATGGTCGATATAGGCGCTCTTGTCAGCAACCCGCGTATAGGTTCCCGGCTGCAAAGTTTTTTGCGCGCACAAGGATAGGTACCATTCATCATCCTCAGCCATAGCAGCAATTTCGACCAGACCGTTATCACCCGAAACCGGACGGGCTTCACGTTGCACGATCTTCATGCCGTTATATTCCGCAGGATTGTGACTGGCGGTGATCATGATGCCACCCTCTACCCCTGCCGCAGTTCCGCTGAAAACAGCATGATAGACTTCTTCTGTGCCGCAGAGACCGATATCAACGACATCAATACCTTGGGCGAGCAAGCCCGTGATGATGGTATCGGCGACAACGGGGCTTGTCAGCCGCATGTCGCGGCCAATGACCATCTTGCGCACAGTGCAGTGCTGCGCGAAGGCCAGGGCAATTCGCAGTGCAATATGCTGATCAAAATCCTCAGGGACCCTGCCGCGGACATCATAGGCAGTAAAGCATCGTAACGAAGCTGTCATAGTAGTTTTCGTCCTAAGCGTATCTTGAAAATAACAGGGAGATGATGCCTTGTCTTTTTGGAAGGATTGGGAGTCCGAATCGAACCCGCTGCCCATCGTCCCGACAAACACCTGCTACAAAAAGCCAAAGTCTGAACGGCCAAAAGTTATAGTTGCCCCGGTTTCTGCGGTTCTGGTTTCTTTTGTTCAGTTTTCTCAGTCTTCTGCCCAGATTTTCCGGACAAATGGTCGGTAAGTATGGCCGGTTCTTTCTGTAAGAAATATTTGCGCAGCCGGGGGTCGTCAATGAACGATTGCAACAACCCTGCCCCCTGTTTCAGATAGGGGGACGAGTAGGACTTGCGCAACAACTCGTTGGTCGTTGACATGCTGGATGCCAGAAACATATAAAGCAACGAGGCCAACACCGCAGCCTTGACCCCGCCGAGAATAAGCCCGGAAAATCGGTCCAGCCAGCCGAGCAGGCTAATCTGCATGAAGCGGTGCAGCACCTTGCCGATCATGGTGAACACAAAGGCTGCGACCAGGAAAATGATGACGAAGCTGACCCAAAAGGTTAATTTCGGATTATCAACAAATCGCTCGGTAAACGGCAGGATTCTGGCCGCATACTGGCCGGCGAAATAGTAACTTCCCACCAGGGCAAAAAATGCAGCAAGTTGGCGCATGAACCCGATCCAGAGACCCCTGACCAGAAAAAACAGAAAAATAAAGGCGACCACAAGGTCGAAATAGGTCAAATCATTGAATGTCGGCATACTTGCTCGTGATATAGTAAACTACTTGGAAACCGTCCTGTGAAGTTCGCCAGCTAATCCCTGAACAAAATCGCTGGCGCTCCCTCTCTCCATTATAAACAAAACGATTATACCGGATCCATCGGTTATGACAAGAATTTGTCCGGGACTGATCCCGCAAGCCTGCCAAGACCTGTTTGCCAAAATGGATGAGTCGGCTCTCCGCTTCTCCTCTCTGGCAACCCACAACGGACGGGTTTCCCTTCTCGACCTGACCCAACTACTCCCTCTCATAGAGCAAGGCGCGGATCTCCAATTCCTAACAACCCTGCTCTCTCCTGCTGAAGCCCGGCTCTTTGCTGGTTTCAAGTACCCAAAACGGCGAATAGAGTGGCTTGGTGGCAGGTTGGCCGCTAAACATTGCCTCTGCGCCCTGGATGCGGTTGGACAAAAGACATCAGCCTTCTATCGCGACTACGCACTGCTGCCTGATGCACACGGTCGTCCAGCCCTTGATGCCCCTGAGGTTCGAGGCCTTTCCATTCCAGCAATATCTATTTCCCACAGCCGGGGATACGCCGCCGCTCTGGTTACCGCAACCAGGACCTGCGGTATTGATATTCAGCTCATAACAGAGCAACTCGCAAATGTTCAGGAACGCTTTGCCTCTGCAGATGAGCTCGCCCTGCTGCACCAGTTGCCTGCTCCACTGACTCGCCTGGGTATAATTTGGACGGCCAAGGAAGCCGTGAAGAAATGTCTGCTCTCTGATCAATCAACCTTTTTCGGCACAATCAGAATGACAGAGGTTTCGTATGCGCCGAAAGAAGCAACCTGGAAAGTATGCTGTCAGATAACCGGCCAAGCCAGGATCACGGCCGCAGTTCGCATTGCCGAGTTCGAGGACTACCTCGTCGCCTGCACCTTGGGAGAGCGATATGCCTGAACTTCCGGAAGTAGAAGTGACAAGAAGGGGACTGTTGGAACAATTGTCCGGAAGGACAATCATGGCTATTACCTGGAGCGCCCATCGGCTCCGCACCGAGATTCCCCGCCGGTTACTCCAGGATCATATCGATCGGCAGCAAATTCTCACCATCGACAGACGAGCAAAATACCTGTTGATTCGAATGCAGAGCGGTGCGACCTTGGTCATCCACCTGGGCATGACCGGCAAGCTCGGTCTGCTCCCGGAAGAAACAGCGAGGCACAAACACGACCACCTCGTGCTGGGGCTCGATAATGCCATGGAACTGCGTTTTAATGACAGTCGTAGATTCGGCTCCATTGCAGTCTGGCCGGCAATGCAAGCCATGGAATGTGAATGTGAGTTTTCCAGCAGGGAGGGGATAGAACCATTCGACAGCGACTTCACCGCCGAATACTTGCTCCGCTTAGCCAAAAGTAGGCAGATCCCGGTGAAATCCTTCCTCATGAACACCCGATTGGTCGCTGGGATCGGTAATATCTATGCCAACGAAATCTTGTTTGCCGCCCGGATCAACCCTCTGATGCCAGCATCCCAACTTCCTGCAGCGGCCTGGCAGAGGATTATAAAGGAAGGCCGGCGAATTTTACAGCAGGCAATCAATGCTGGTGGCTCCACTATTGCCGATTTTCTCGGTGCCAGTGGCCACCCCGGTTATTTCCAACTGCAGTTCAAGGTCTATGGCCGCAAAGACGCACCGTGTCCAGAGTGCGCACGTCCCATTGTCAAAACGGCGCTGGCTGGTAGGGCCACCTATTACTGCCCGATCTGCCAGCGGTAACGTTCAGATCTTTTAAGATCTACAATACGCTGATCAAGAAACAATAATGTCTCAGACAACAAACAAAGACGAATCAATCTTTGTACAGAGCTGGAACAATATGATGCCGGTTGAGCAGTTTATAAAAGTCCGTTCTGTTTCGCTCGGCCAGCCGGGCCGCATGAGAGACATTGCCCTGGGTCGTTTGCAGCAGTTGGATGAGATACTGCTGTTCAAACTGCCTTTTGGCCTCGGCCAGCGGTAAGATTTTTTTCTGATGTTGCTTGATGGCGTCATAGAGCAAATCTTCCGCTATCAACGGTGAAGTTGCCAGGGCAACAGCATTTTCCACAACATTGTAAAGCTGTCTGATATTTCCAGGCCACGGGGCTTCTACAAGAACTTTCATGGCCTCCGGCGTGAAGCGTTTTCCCTGCCCGTCTTTTTTTTCGTTAAGAATAGCCGCAAAATGCTCGGCAAGAAGCGGAATGTCCTCTTTGCGCTTGTGCAACGGCGGCAGCTGCAGACTGACCACATTCAACCGGTAAAAAAGGTCCTCACGAAAAGTGTTTTCGAGGATCGCCTCTTCTAAGTTTTTATGGGTTGCCGAAATAATGCGCACATTCACTGAGACCGGATGCGAGCTTCCCACCGGGCGGATTTGTCTGTCCTGGAGAACCCGCAGCAATTTGACCTGAATATGAAGCGGCATATCACCGATTTCATCGAGAAAGAGTGTCCCATTATGCGCGGATTGAAAAAGGCCGGCATAGCTCTTCATCGCCCCTGTAAAGGAACCTTTGACGTGCCCGAACAGTTCCGATTCCAGCAGGCTTTCGGGAATAGCCGTGCAGTTGACCGGAATAAAAGGTCCTTTTCTATAATTGCTGGCTTTGTGGATGGCGATGGCTAGTAATTCTTTGCCTGTGCCGCTTCCGCCCCGAATAAGTACGGTAGCATCAGTTTCAGCCACCAGCTTGGCACGGGAGAGCAATTCCTCCATTACCGCGCTCTGACAAATGATCTCCTGCCGCCATTCTTCGCGGTCCTCCATGGTATCGCCGGTACCGCCTCCGGTCATTTCGATGGCTTTTTCAACTTCCTGCAGGAGCACCGCCCCTTCAATCGGCTTGGTCAGGAAAGAGAAGACGCCCTGTCGCGTCGCCTCGACCGCTTCGGGAATAGAGCCGTGAGCCGTAATGATAATAACCGGCACCGACTTGTTCAGCTTGCGGATGGCCTCAAACAGGGCCATACCGTCGATACCCGGCATGCGCAGATCTGTCAGGACGACATCCGGTTTGAAGGCTGAAAAGGTGGCCATCGCTTCCTCGCCACTCCCGGCAACCGCAACCTCGTAATCCTTGCTCTCGAGTCGTAGTCTCCATAAACGAAGCAGATCGGATTCATCGTCGACCAGAAGTATTTTATAATGGCGGCCCATGTCAACGCTCCCTGTCTTTGATAATATTCTCAATATTTTTCAACTGTTCTATCTGATTCAGCAGTTCTCTGATCCGTTTCTGATCCTGCACAGCCCCTTTTTCCAGGGCCTCTAGGCGCTCTTTTTCATCAAGGTTTTTGTTGCTCTGGGTCCATCTGGCGGTTAGTTCCTTCTCGAGTCGCTGCATCAGCACCTGAATCCCGAGCAGACCATCGCCGTCGGCATTCGGGTGCTCCTTGATGTAATTGGCCAGGGAGGCTTCACCGGACTTAAGCTGTTTGAAGCTGGCATAGTCGTGAAGAGCCAAACAGATCAAGTGCAAGGTGGCGGCATCCGTCCCGTCGGTAGCCTGCACCGAGGCCGCCTTGTACGCAGCTTTGAATTCCCCGTGAGTCAGTTTCTGGTGATCAGCCAGGCAGGTCAGGATCTTGCTGGCATCTGTCGGAGCGGAAATGACAGACCTTTGCGATGGATCAGATGAAGGCCGCGACCAGATGCCCCCTGCGCAACTGCTCAACAAGAGGCCAGGCAGCACAACAAAAAGCATGCAAAAATTTTTCATCCGTTGCCATCCTTTGCACAGGGCAAGGTCACGGAAAAACGTGCACCTTTACTGCTAGGCAGCAGCCGGAGGGTGCCACCGCAATTTTGTATATATTCCTTACTGATGGCAAGTCCCAGGCCAGAGCCTTTGACCACGGATCGGTTTTTCTGGCTTCCCTGGAAAAACGGGAGAAAAATCTGAGGTCGATCTTCTTCGTTGATCCCTGGCCCGGTGTCCTCGAACAGAACATTAACTTTGCTGCTTTTCAATTTCATATAGATACCGATATCGCCATTGTCCGGGGTAAACTTGACTGCATTTGCCAACAGATTATCGATAACGGCCTTCAGCTGTTTCCGGTTGCCGCTGATGGTCACCGGTTCCAGCTTTGTTGCCAGACTGATGTTTCTGGCGAGCATGGCATTGCGATGATCCTCAGCTACCTCGGCAATAAGGGCGTCAACCCGCACATCCTGGAGATCAAGGGGGATCTCGTTTGCTTGGGCCATATTGAAATCGAGGATATTTTGAATGAGTTTCTGCAATTTATTGCAGTTGTTATCGAGTATGGTCACTACTTCGGCCTGATTTTTACTCAAAGGCCCGACCAGCCCATC
>CAITZN010000249.1 GCA_903896915.1 uncultured bacterium | reverse complement strand
CTGAGGGTTGAAACCCAGCGCTGCACTGTTACCGATGTCGTAATTGATACCAAATAAGACGGGATTCAACCGTGCGATAAATCGCGCCAATTCTTGTGGCACATAATCCGACTCAAACACCACTTTCAGACGATTCGCTGCAAGAAAATCCGCCTGACTTTCCAGAAAGCGCACCAAGGCATCTTCCTGATCCGCGCCCTCCAGTCGACCATTGTCCACGAGCGGCACAACCAGCATAGTGATGCCGACGGCGGCACAGCCCCTGGCAATTTCAAGAAAATCGCGCTCCAACGCAATGCGCTGTGCTCCCTGCGCCTTCCATAACGGTGCCTGCATAAAGCAGTCTCCGGTCAGCGATGGAATGTTAAGCTCATAGAGTTTACACAAGGCTCGGATTTCCGCCTGTCCAGTTTCAGTCAGTAACGGATTTTCATACAAACGCTCCTGATCCAGCGTCCACTCCATCAAATGGATATTGATCTGCTGCGCCAGAGGGAATTCATCTTTCCAGTTCGTCCACGGGAATGCCTGGATACGACCATTGATTAATGGCGAAAGTCGGCCTTGCATGAAACCGATCTTTTGGTTGCTATTCATTGGCTTAGTCCACCTTTAGTGAAAGCGGTTTGGTAGCACTAGAAAGCAACATAATTTCCTTTGAAAAGCGTACCCATTTGCTATGTTTTCTGAGAAAACTGGGCGTAAAAATCCTGGTGAGTTCAGCCATTGGTATCAACACATTTCCATTGCCCCACAGAATGGGTAATTGTCGGAATCGCTCTACTTTGATATTATCAAAACCATGAATCAATTGAATGTCACGAAGAGATGATTGCATGAAAGGCGTACGGTGTGTGTAGTCTTCAAAATAAATTCGAACGTTAAACTCCCAATCCGGACACATGGTAATTACCAATCCACCCGGCTTGAGCACTCGAAACATCTCTTGAACCAATTTTTCTGGGTAATAAAAATGCTCAATGACTGATTTTGAATAGATGACATCAAAATAATTGTCTGGGTAGGGAAATGGCTCATTTTCAAGATCTGCAGTTCGCAGTTCTGCTTCCGGACAATATCTTTCAGCTGTCCGCGAGCGATCGACACCGTGGCCATGCACACCGCAATCAATGAAACCACGCAAGAATTCACCGCGACCACAGCCAATATCAAGAAATTTGTCACCTTGCTTGAGATTGAATCGATCAAATAAGTAGCGTGCCAGTTGCGATGGATAGCTTGTTAATGGCCGGTCCTTTTCGTTATAAACGACATCGACATAATCTCTCTGTGGATCCGTCATGTGTTCAACCTTTCTACCAGCTCAAGCAACACACCCTCCGGCCCTTTGCAGTAAATTACTTTCACGGCACCATCTGGGGAATATTGCGGTGGGGCAGGAAATACCACACCCGCGTCGGTGAGTTTCTTAAAAGCCATGTCCATGTTACCCACCGTCATTGCAATATGAGTAAAACCGGTGGAGTACGGTTGACCTAACCATGCGGGACTATCAGGATGCGATTGAAAATGAAGCAACTCAATCATGCCTCCTTCATGTGCTGTCATCTTTACCGTAGTCACTCGCACATCTTTTAGACCCATCATTGCGTCAATGTGTGGGCCCGACTCATCCATCTGTTTTTCTACTTTAAAGCCCAGTAAGTCCCGCCAGAATCGCAAAGCGCCCTCCAGGTCGGCTACTACCAGTCCCGTGTGACGGATCTGTGTGATCATTGCGCGGCGACCTCGGCGATGGCTTCGCCCAGTACCTCAACGCCCTCCAGCAATGCCGCATCGGTAATCGTCAAGGGCGGCCCGATCTTGATGGACTCACGACCGGTATGGACAACCAAAAGCCCTTTTTGCATGCACAGTTCAGCTACGCTACTGGTGAACGGGCCATCGGCCTGGCCAGTTTCAGGATGACGGAATAACACGGCGGCAATCAACCCACGGCCAGGAAGATGCGCGATACGATTAGGGAAACGTGCTTGCAGTTTGCCCAAAGCTGCAAACAAAAGCTCACCCTTCCTGGCCGTTTCGGCAATCAGGTTACGGCTTTCGATTTCTTCGATGACGGCCAAACCTGCAGCGCATACCATAGGGTTAGCAGAATGGGTGCTGCTCATATT
>CAITZN010000248.1 GCA_903896915.1 uncultured bacterium | reverse complement strand
GGGGGTTTGGGAAAGAAAAATGTTGGTTACCGGCACATCAGATCAGACTACTTATACCAACCCACCGGAAAAAACACCAACATCCTCTCTTTGCTCACCAGCCCTTGAGCACCGATTCTCAGACAATGACGCCGGCAACCATCGGTGTAACCTGTACCGAGAAACGAAAAAATGCAGCAACTAGACCTTGAGCCTGTCACCGGTATTTGAAGAGTTTATAGATTGATGAAAAATCAAGAGATTCCATGCCTTCGGCAATAGCACGGGCAAAGAGCTCTTTGGTCACGGCTCCGGTGAACAGCGGTTGTTGCTGCTCATACGCCAGGTCCTGTAGACAGTGCAGGTCTTTGTAGATCAGCCTGTTAGAGAAGTGGGCCGAAAAATCCTCGGTCAGCAGTTTATTTCTCTTGGCATTCAGGACTAACGACTGCCCCCCGCCGACATTGAGGATATCAAGAACCGTGGCCTTGTCGATGCCCACATTTTCTCCAAAAGCGACGGTTTCGGCTAAGGTAGCCATAAAGGTGCCAAGGGCGAGGTTATTAATCAGTTTCATCTTTGTCGCCAACCCCGGCGCTTCCAGATGGAACAGATGCTTGCCGATTTGCGCCAACACCGGTTCGGCTTTCCTGAAACCTTCCCTCTTACCGCTGACCAGGACAGTCAACGCCCCCTGAGCAGCAGGAATAACACTGCCGAGCACCGGTGCTTCCAGGTAGATTGCCCCTGCCTGGGCACAGAGGTCATGAAAGGCCAGTACATCACGAAAATGGTTAGTGGTATGGTCGATAATAATTTTACCCTGCAGATCTGTGCTCAGCAGTCCATTTTCCTGCGTGAAAACACTGCGCACTGCCGCACTGTCAAACAGACAGAGATGAATGATCTCCGCCCCGCGAGCTGCCTCTGCAGGGGACAAGGCGATAACCGCCTGCAGCCCCTCGGTTTTCTCCACAGACCTGTTCCAGACCGTCAACGAGTGCTGGCAATCGATGAGTCTGCCGGCTATTGCCTTGCCAAGATGGCCAAGACCAATAAATCCAATCTGCATATACGCTCCTTTATTGCTTCATTGTTTAGAAGTATCTCGACCAAGCGTTCCGCCCTCTAGAAGAGGTGCGCAATATACGCGAAGAAGACACTCTTTTCATTGTAGGTACTGTGCAACAATGCCAGCACATCACAAATCATAAAATAAATCCCGACAGACGTATTGTCATCAACCTGTCGGGAGACGCTCCTCTACTTGCTGGAGCAATAGCAATTACCTTTACGTTATTTCCAGGTTTCGCGCTTCTTCATCTTGAGACGCTGCTCGACACCTGTTCCCTTCGGTAGGATTCCGCCAGCAGGGAAATATAGTGCACAACTTCTTGCTGCTCGCCACTACGGTGGACATTGTCGAAAAGCTGCATCATACAAGCAGGACAGCCAACAGAAACCGTGTCCGCCTTGGTGCGGTTAATGTCTTCAATTTTTTTGCGACCAATGGTTGAAGAGGTATCATAATGCGACAGTACATAGGAGCCACCGCTGCCGCAACAGGTGTCGGGTGCCGTCATCTCCTTGAAGGTGATGCCGGGAATAGACTTGAGAATCTCGCGCGGTTCGGCAAAGACCTTCATCGTTTTTTTCAGATGGCAGGAATCGTGATAGGTCACAACCCGCTCTACCCGGCCCTTGGGCGGTCGGATTGCGATGACTCGGGTGAGAAAGGTCGAGATGTCATAGGTCCGCTTAGCCCAGTATTCGGCCTTGGGCCCGTACACCGGATCAGCAGCCATTATTTCGGTGTAATCATGCTGCCAAGCCCCGCCGCAGGAGCCGCAACCGGTGATCAAATACTCGCAGCCGGTCTTGTCGAAGGTGTCGAGATTGTTGCGGGCCAGGGTCCGGACCGTGTCGATATCGCCATGCACCAGCACCGGCACGCCACAGCAGGACTGTTCTTTGGGGATATGGACTTCAATATCGTTGGCGGTCAACACCTCGATGAGGTCCATACCGGCATCGGGATAGAAATAGTTGAGTGAATCGCCGGTGAAAAAGGCCACCTTCATTTTAGCGGCCGTCCTGTTGACTTTGACCACGGTTGGAACCCGCTCACGCAGGGGTGTGACGTTCAGGCCCGGCAACTGGCGCTCGGCGTCGAAACCAATGCCACTACCCACCAGGGCAAAAGGTGAACGAGGTGAAATAGCCTTGCCGCTCTTGTCGCCCCTGAAAACAAGGGATTGCATGGCTGCGCCCACGCGCAACCCGGCATCGAACAGCTTCGGGTGTTTAATGGTGGAGAAAATCATCCGCTTCAACCATGGCAGGCCGTTTTTCCGCACCAGAGCTGCCCGCAGTGCCAGCATGATCCGGTCGAAATTGACCTTGGTCGGGCAGTTGGTCATGCAGGATTTGCACACAAGGCAATTGAACAGCATCTCGGAAACCTGAGGGTCGTCGAGTTCCAATTCACCATCCAGCACCGCCTCCGCCACCGTAATTTTCGAGCGGGTAACCGCAGTCTCGACCTTGTCCGCACCGTATACCGGGCAAACTGCCATGCAGTTGCCACATTTCATGCACTTGTCGAGTTCCTCGCGGATGATGGCAAGGTCATCGTGGTAGGTTTTCGTTACGGCCATGATTAAACCTCCCGCAGGGGCACCATTTTGCCCGGATTGAGGACATATTCGGGATCAAGCGATTCCTTGATGCTGCGCATCAGGTTCAGCCCGCTCTGGCCCAGTTCATCGCCCAGGTACTTCATTTTGGCCACGCCGATGCCGTGCTCGCCGGAGAGGGTACCGCCAAAACTCAAGGCGACCTGGAAGATTTCATCGACCGCCTTGTGCATGCGGCCCATTTCGTCTTGGTTGTTCTTGTCGCAGAGGATGGTGGGATGGAGGTTGCCGTCACCGGCGTGGCCGAAGGTGCCGAGCGTCAGGTTGTATTTTTTGCCGATAGCCTCGCAGGCTATCAGCATATCGGTAATACGGCTTCTGGGCACGGTAGCGTCCTCAAGAACAACGGTGTTGTTGAGCGAGGCCAGGGCCGGTAGGGCATTGCGCCGCGCGGTCCACAGCTGGTCGCGTTCCTGATCGGTCTCGGCGGTTTTCAAATCGCCATTGTTGGCCGTGACCACCTGCATCACCGCCTCAGCCTCGGCACGGACTACATCCTCAGACACGCCGTCAACCTCGATCAGCAGCAAGGCCTCGGCATCAGTGGGCAAGCCAATATGGGCGAAATCCTCAACCGTCCGGATGGTCATCCTGTCCATAACTTCAAGGGTGGCTGGAATGACCTGAGCTGCGATGATGCCAGCCACCGTGTTGCCTGCATCGGCAAGCGTCTTGAAAACGCCCATCATGGTTCGGCGAAACTTGGGAGCCGGAATCAGTTTGGCGGTCAGTTCAGTAATGATGCCGAGTGTCCCCTCGGAGCCGACAAAGAGATTGGAGAAATCATACGCCGTCACGTTTTTCACAGTCTTGCCGCCGAAACGAACTTTCTCGCCGTTGGCCAGCACCACTTCCATGCCCATGATGTAGTTCTTGGTGACCCCGTATTTGAGGCCGCGCAAGCCGCCTGAGTTTTCGGCGGCTGAACCGCCCATCGTGGCGGTGGCCACGGTGCCCGGATCCGGAGGATAGATCAGGCCATGCGGAGCAACAGCACTGTTGAGGGCGGCAATCACCACGCCGGGCTGCACCACGGCGGAAAGGTTGGCCGCGTCGACCTCAAGGATCTTGTTCATTTTCTGGAAAGAGAGGACAATACCTTTCTTGAGCGGCACCGTGCCACCGCTCAGATTGGTGCCAGCGCCGCGGGGATAAATGGCGATCTTGTTGGTGCGGGCCAGGTTGACGATCTGCTGCACCATTTCACTGCTGGTCGGCAGAACAATCACATCCGGTACCTGCCGGGGCAGGTCAGCGGTGGCGTCGTAGCTGTAGGCCACAAGGTCGACCTTGCCGGTCAAAACGTTTTCTTTTCCTGCCACAGCTTCAAGTTGTTCAATGATGGTTTTCTCAAGCATCGTGTTCTCCTCTAGTGCGCTTTTATGCCGATTGCTGTCACTTTCGCAAGGTGTCGCCGCAGTGATCAGTCCAATTTCTACGGTATTGTTGTCTTACCAATTATCACTTGGAAAGGTATCTGTCAAATAAAATATTGCGGATAACCCCAAGCAACAGCATCTTAGAGAAAAAAAAGGGAAATCAGAGGGGCCGGAGCAGAATACAGGGCAACCACTCCAAAACGGCACAGTGAGGCGGGCCGACAGGCCTGTTAAAACTGGCGGGCAGCGTGGTAGCAGGGTGCAGTTAGGGAACTGAAAAAAAAGGGTAGCGAACTGCTGTCAGGAGGGAGTGCCGGCAATATAGGCGACACTGCGTTTTTCGGCAAAGTTGAGGTGATGCATCATCGCTTCGCGGGCCGCTTCGGCATCCCTGTTGCGGATGGCCGTGACGATGGCGGCATGATGGGTGAAGAGCAGGTGGTGGTCCTCATTGGTCAGGTACACTGCCCGCCAGACGCCCCGTTGGAATTCCTTCATAGCGTCAAAAATACTCTGCATCAGGTGCAGCCAGACAATATTGTGGGTAGCACGGGCGATGACAATGTGGAGATTGGCATCCAGGTCCTCAGAGGGCACCTGGCCTTCCAGATTACGCTCCATACCGACCAGGATTTCTTCCAAACGACGAAAATCCTCTGGCAACGCACGTTGCGCTGCGTAAAAGGCGGTCCATGACTCCATGCATTTGCGCACTTCAATCACTTCCAAGGCTCGTTCCTGCTGGGTTCTGATCAACTCGCTCAGCGAGTTGCTGTGACCGGTATCCACCAGCGAAAGCACAACCGTGCCGCCTCCCTGATACGACATGACTAGGCCAGACGAGGACAGGATATTCAGGGCCTCGCGCACCGAGGGCCGCGACACGCCAAACATCTCGGCCAGTTCACGTTCAGGCGGCAGTTTATCGCCTGGCGTAAAATCGCCGGCAAGAATCGATTCGCGGATCTGGTCGGCAATCTGACTGGAGACCTTTTTCGGTTTAATCGGCTGGAATTTCATGAGATCACGTGAGGGTGTGAAGTTATTCTCAGGGTCAAAAGCTTTTCTAACCCATGGGTGGCCGAAATGCAACTGATAGTCATAGCCAGAGGGGCACAAGGGATGGATATGAGTAGGCAATACTCGCTTTCCCAACTCCTGATGACCTCAGGTCCGGGCAGGTTTTTAAGAGAAGAATCCAGAGCCGCCATAAAAAAACCCCGGACAACCGAAACAGTCGGCTTCCCGGGGCAACACAAGCCTTTTTCAAGACGCAGCCACCCGGGAAGGGGGAAGAACCCGAGTGGCTGCGCAAGAAAAGAGACATGTGTATCTATTACGGAATCATCCACTGCAGGTAGTAGGCCTGGAGGTACGTCAGGACGCAGACCAGGAAGAGCAGGAACAAAGAGTGCTTCAGGGTAAAGCGGAACAGGGTACCTTCCTCGCCAACCATGCCGCAGGCTGCGGTAGCCACTGCCAGCGACTGGGGAGAAATCATCTTGCCCATAACACCGCCGCTGGTATTGGCGGCGCCAGTGAGGATCGGGCTGATGCCCAGTTGCTCAGCCGTGGCCTTCTGCAGGCCGCCGAAGAGGACGTTGCTCGAGGTGTCGGAACCGGTAAGGAAAACGCCGAGCCAGCCGAGGATCGGAGCAAGGAACGGAAACCAGTGGCCGGTCTTGGTGAAAATCAGGCCCAGACAGTTGGTCATGCCCGAGGCGTTCATCACATAGGCCAGGCCGAGGACCGAAGCAACGGTCAGAGCAGGAAGACGCATATCGAACAGGGTTTTGCCAGCGATTTGCAAAACATTGGCGAAGCTGACGCCGCAAATCAGGGCCGAAAGGAAGGCCGCGATCAGGATAGCGGTACCGGCTGCGGACAGGTAGTTAAAGTTATATTTTGCGGCGATCTTGGTGGGCAACTGATCGGTCAGCGCCTTGGTCAGGCTCTTGAACTGATCTTTTTCCACCAGTTTGTCTTTGACCAGGCCATCGCTCATCTTTTTCAATTCGTCGGCTTTCTTGAAAATCGGTTGCAAGGCAGCTGAGCGTTCCTCGGTCATGATGGCGCCTTTACCAGTGAGTTGCTGCTCAACAGTGGCCATGCCTGTTTCCAAAGTTTTTAGTTCACTGAGCAGTGTCGCAGCCTTGGTCAGTTTCTCGTCGGTTTTCGGCAGGGTGGCGGTCAGCTTGTCGATCTCTGCGTTGACCACAGCAATTTTCTGCAGACCGACTTCGGGGGTTGAGACCTTTTTGACGATCATATTGTCAAGTCCGGTGACCGGAATGACCACCTTGCCAAAATTATCAAGGCTCGTTTTGACTGACGGCAGACCCCAGAGCAGCACCATCAGGGTGAGGAAAAGATAGGGGGCCCAGGCGCGGAAGATCTGGCCGCCGGTGTAGTTATGCTCTTCCTTGGTGGCGGCTTTTTCGTGATCAAAAACATAATTTTCTTTGGGCTGCCAGACGCGCAGCAGGATGACCAGGGCAGCCATGGCCGCAAGCGATGCGGTGATGTCCGGCAGATAGGGACCGACAAAGCTGGCTGTTACGAATTGAGCAAGGGCGAAGGTGACACCGCAGACCAAAATTGCCGGCATGACTTCCCATGCCTTTTTCAGGCCGACCATCATGACGATGACGTAGAAGGGGATGATGACCGAGAGGAAAGGCAACTGATGACCGACCATGCGAGAAAGCTTCATCATGCCGACGTCATCATAGCCCATGACTGCGGACAGGGCCACAATCGGAATACCAATAGCGCCGAAGGCCACGGGTGCGGTATTGGCAACCAGGCAGACGCCGGCGGCGTAGAGCGGGCGGAAGCCGAGGCCGACCAAAGTAGCACCAGCTATAGCGACCGGTGTACCAAAACCGGCGGCCCCCTCAATAAAGGCACCGAAGCAGAAGGCGATCAACAGGGCCTGGATGCGTCGGTCAGCGGTCAGGCCGGCTAGCGAGGCTCGAATAATTTCGAACTGGCCGCCTTTTACGGTGATATTGTAGAGGAAAAGCGTAGTGAGGACGATGTAAAAAACGGGAAAGAGACCAAAAGCGGCGCCCTGGGCAAAGGCAAGTCCGGCCAGTTTGGCCGGCATGCCCCACACTGTGACCGCTATGGCAAGTGCCGAGGCAACGGCCAGAAGCGCTGCCTTGTGAGCCTTCATCTTCAGGACAGCAAGACAGATGAAGATGACAATCAGTGGAACAGCGGCAATGAGCGCCGACCATCCCAGACTTCCTGCTGCGGGGGTGTAGATTTGAATCCAGGGCATAATTAGACTCCTCTTGTGATGGTATTATGGAACAGCAACACACAGTCGGTGTGGCTTGCGGGCATGCAGGAAGAACCTTTTTTTACTTAACTTTCTATCAATTGGTAATACCAGTTAAAACAATTGCAAAATACTTGTCAACATTTTTTTATTTTAATTTTAAAAAAGCCTATTGACAAGCAGTTACATGATGCAATACTATGAGCCATAAATTGGTTTTACCACATGCGTCTTGTTTGTTTTTTTATACTATCGTTGCATGCTGAGCGCCGGGATAACCGGTAACGGCTTAGATCGTTTTAAAAAAAAGAGGGAAGGAGGGGTTATGTACGATCAATTCAAGACCAGGGCCGAGGGCGTCAGCGCCGAGGTGCATCGTTTCCCGACACAGGCAGAAGCGCTTGATTTCATCATCGGGTTCTTGCGAGACGAGGGTGTGGCTGATGCGCCCGAGCGACGCGCGGTTTGGGCCGATTGTCCCTTTCTCGCCGGAGTCGACCGCCAGCAACTGGCAGACATCCCCGGCCTGCATCTGGAAGTAAGTCGGGAACTGGCAGCCGAGGCCCGTATCGGCATCAGCCAGATGGACTGGGCCCTGGCCGACACTGGCACTCTGGCTCAGGATGCCACAGCCATCGACAAACGCCTGGTCTCGACCCTGCCGTTTATCCATATCGCCCTAGTGGCGACCAGCACCCTGCTGCCCGACATGCCCGCCTTGCTGACCAGCGCTGAACCGCACAAAACCGGCTATATCGCCATGGTCACCGGCCCAAGCCGCACCGCCGACATCGAACGCGTACTCACTATCGGCGTCCACGGACCAGAGCGGCTCATCATCATCTTTATCGACCAATTGGGAGGGACCCACTGATGGAACAGCAATTCAAGCAGTCGATCGATAAGGCCCTGAACAATGCCAACCTCACCGGCGCGCTCGGTAAATTTTCTGAAGCCTACAAAGTCAATCGAGCCAAGGCCTATGAAGGGATTGATTTCGAGGAGTTACGCGGCAAGATCGCGACCCTGAAAAACTACGCGGCTTCCCATCTCGACGAGCTGTCCGAGCAGTTTCTAAAGAATGCCGAAGCAAGGGGTGCCAAGGTTTTTCGCACCAATGATCCGGCTAAGGTGCGCGAATACATTCTTAAGGTTGCCAAGGACAATGAAGTTAAGTCGATCGTCAAATCCAAGTCCATGGCTACCGAGGAGATCCATCTCAATCCCTATCTCGAAAAGGCCGGAATTGAGGTCAACGAGACCGATCTAGGCGAGTGGATCATCCAGTTGGCCGGGCAGACGCCCTCGCACATGGTTATGCCTGCCATTCACATGACCAAGGAAGAGGTATCCGAGCTGTTTTCCAAGGAAATTAACGAGCGACTCTCTTCTGACATTCCTCGCTTGGTCAAGGTGGCGCGCAATGAACTGCGGCCCAAGTTTCTCAAGGCGGACATGGGTATCTCCGGCGGCAATATGGCGGTGGCTGAAACCGGCAGTATCGTCCTGGTTACCAACGAGGGCAACGCCCGCCTGGTCACCTCACTGCCAAAAATCCATATCGCCCTGGTGGGTATCGAAAAACTGGTGGAGAAATTCGCGGATATCGCACCGATCCTCAAGGCTTTGCCGCGGAGCGCCACTGCCCAGCTGCTGACCAGCTACGTCAGCATCATCACCGGCCAGGTCCCTAACAGCGACGGCTCGATCAAGGAACTGCATATCATCCTCATGGACAATCACCGCACAGAAATGGCGGCTGATCCGATGTTCAAGGAGGCGATGCAGTGCATCCGCTGCGCCTCCTGCCTCAACGTCTGCCCGATCTTCCGCCTGGTCGGCGGCCATGTCTTCGGCAAGGTCTATACCGGCGGCATCGGCACCATCCTCACCGCCTGGTACGATGAGTTGAAGAGCTCCGAAGATATCCAGGGCCTGTGCATCCAATGCGGCGCCTGCAAAGATGTCTGCCCCGGCAAGATCGACATCCCCGGCATGATCATGGAACTCCGGCGCCGCCTGGTCAAAGATCAAGGGGTGCCGCTGCTGCAGAAATCGATCTATTCGGTGGTCAACAACCGCCGTTTGTTCCATGGCATCCTGCGCGCCGCCTCCATTGCCGGTAAACCTTTCAGCAAGGGCACTAAGTTTATTCG
>CAITZN010000247.1 GCA_903896915.1 uncultured bacterium | reverse complement strand
GTTCGATCAAGGCGACCGAACGGTGTTTGCCACCGGTACAGCCCACGGCCAGAGTCACGAGCTCCCGGCCTTGGGCTGTATATTCGTCGAAAAGAAAGATAAGCAGAGGTTCGAGCAGGGCAAGAAACCGTGTGCCAGATTCATTTTCGAGCACATAGCGAGCCACCTGTGGTTCCCTGCCGGTATAAGCCTTTAACTCCGGAACCCAATGAGGATTGGGAAGAAATCGGACATCCCAGACCCAATCCGCCTGGGGATACCCATGCTTAAAACCAAAAGAAAACAGGGTGACGTTCACAATCGCCTCATTACCAGCAAGAAAAGGAGCTTCAACGAAAAGCTGACAGACAGGCTCGGCTTGATCGCTTTCTAAGCTAAAATTTTCTGTCTTTATTTTTTAACAACTTCCACTCGCCGATTGAGTGCCCGACCATCCTCTTTGCGGTTATCAGCAACAGGCCGGTCCTGCCCATGCCCTAAAGAGACCATACGATCCGCAGCAATACCCTTGGCCGCCACGGCTGTCATGACAGACCTGGCCCTATCTTCACTGAGTTTTTTATTGCTTTCCGGGGAGCCGACATTGTCGGTATGGCCTTCAATGCTCACTTTGAGCGCGGGAGTACTCTTCAGCAGAGCAGCAATCTGATCGACACTGTCCTGATTCTCAGGTTTGATATCTGACTTGCCGGTATCAAATTTGAAGTAATAGGTAAGAAATCCTTCTTTGCTCAGCTGTTTTTCCAGTTCGTTGACACTGATTTCCTGCTTCATCTTCTGTTTTTCAACGATGAGCAGCATGTAGCTCCGGTGACCTTCCTCGGAACAGAGATAGACCCAGAATTCGCTCTCTCCCTTGGTCAGGGTTATGGTTAAATAGCGATTGAAATAGGGTCCGCTATACGATGACCCCTCGAAATATTTGGAGGCATTTGGCGAAAAGGCGGGAAAGACAGCACTGGTACGGACATAATCGCCGAGAATTGTTCCCCCGGACTTCTGCACTGCGTTCTGGAAATTGCGGATAACCTGCAAATCGCTGACCGAAGCGGCCCCCTCTTTAAGGGTATAGCTGACGGCGTATACCTTTCCTTCGACATCGGTATAGTCTTCAGGATTGTTCCATTCCTTGAGCTCTGGCTTAGGAAAACCGACGGCATCAAAGTCCATGGTCGCACAGCGGTAAATTTCGAAGTTTGCCATTCTTGTGAACAGCGGATGATCCTTGCAACCTTCTGAGTCGGCTGCCCATGCGGAAGATCCGCAAGACAATGCTGCAAACATGACTGCCAAAACTAATACCCGTTTCATGAAGCCCTCCTAAACTTTAATTATTAGGTAATCCACACCATCATTTGCACATCAAGTCTGACTATAATAACGAAAAAGAATTTCCTTGTCCATTCAGCAGATAATTACAACGGACAGCCTTTGGATCCTAGCGAGATTGGCTAGAAAACAGCTTGATTCAACTCGCCGAGCAGATCATACGAATAGTCTCGGCCCGCTCATTGATGCCACGCTTAAGCATCTCGTGGTTGTAGGCAGCAATCACATCCTGGCGCTTGAGCATCCCCAGAACCCAGGGTTCCTCAATACTCTCCACCACCGGTATCTCATCGATCCCCTTGATGTCGAAAAGCTTCATTGCCTCGTAGAGGTTGGTGTCCGGCGTCAGCATAATAACATCGCGGGTACAGATGGAGCCCACCAGGTGACAAACCCGTTCTTCCTCGCTATGGAGGATGGCTTTGACATCCTGCATGGACACGACCCCGACCATCAACCCCTTGTGATTGATCACCGGGAAATAAAAGCTGTTGCGGGCAAAACGGAACAATTCGAGCAAGTGGTTGATATTGGCATTTTCACTAATAAAGTCGACATCCTCGGTGATGGCCTTCCCTACCTTAATCGATTGCATGATCGCCACCTCCCGCCCCTCGTGGATATTGATGCCCTCGCGGGTGAAATCGACGGTATCGATCGAATCGTCGTAGAGCCAAGAAGCGGTCATGGTGCCGAGAACCGCTGTCAGCATCACCGGAATAATGATCAGATAATTGCCGGTCATCTCAAACAGAAGAAAGATAGCAGTCAGAGGGGCATGCGTAGAAGCGGCCAAAAAAGCACCGATGCCGACCGTTGCGTAGGCTCCGGCTGTAGCGGTGTATTCTGGAAAGAAATGATGGACGATACCGCCGTAAGCACCGCCGAGCACTGCACCGATAAACAGCGAAGGGGCAAAAACTCCCCCCGCACCACCGGAACCCAGGGTAATCGAAGTGGCCAGCGACTTGAGGAAAACCAACACCATCATACGCCATACCAGGGTGTCGCCGGCCAGGGCCTTGGCGATGTAGTCATAACCGTTCCCCATCACCTGCGGAAAAAAAATGGAAATGCTGCCAACCAGCAATGCCCCCACGATCGGTTTTACCTGAGGATGCAACGGGAGCCGTCGAAACCAGTCACGCACCGCATAAAAAAATCGGATATGTAACACCGCTGTCACCCCGACAATAACGGCCAAAACTGTGTAAAGGGGCAGCTCGACAAGAGCATTAACAATAGTGTAATCCGGAATAGGAAAAGCGGGTATTGCCCCGTAGTAGGCGCGGGTGACCACAGTGGAGAGTGCCGAGGCAATCACCAGCGCGGAAAAGGAGGAGATTTCATAAGTGCCCAGCAGGACAATTTCGGAAGCAAAGAACATCCCGGCCAGGGGCGCGTTGAAGATGCCAGCGATGCCTCCGGCGCAACCTGCAGCGATATAAACCTTCATCCGCTTGCCCGAGACCCGGAACCGCTGCCCGACCTGTGAGCCCAGAGCACCGCCTATCTGAGCAATCGGGCCTTCGACACCGGCCGAGTTTCCAGAACCGATGGTCAGAGCGGTAGCAATAACCTTGATAAAGATATTGCGAGCTCTGATCACCCCGTTTTCCAGGTTGACTCGCCTAAGAAAACCGGTGAAACCATACCCGTTGACCTTCCCGGGAAACGCTAGCGAGAGAGGAATGAGCAGGATCACCCCGGCCATGGGCAGCAATGGTAGCAGAATTCGTCGCCATCCCCCTTGGGCAATATGCAAGGCCTCATATCCCCAAACAAAAATAATCTCGTGGACTAAGTCGACAGCCTCACGGAAGACAATGATAGCCAGGCCCGACATGATGCCGATGAAGGCGGCGATCATGATCATCTGGGATCGCTCCCCAGGGAGTAATGGTTTCAGTTTGGCAAACATATTCGGTCCGGAACCTCGCAGCCGATTTGAGCTGCCTGACGCAGGAAATAGGCATCGGTCATACCAGCCAGATAATCGCAAACCTGCGCTGCCGAGGAATGCGTTTCCAGATAAGAGGGCGCCATGGAAGACCAAAAAAACTGCCCAGCAACCTCCAACCCAGACTTTTCAGCCTGCGTCAGGTAGTAGGCGAATAACTGCTCGTAACAACGATGTATCTTGACAAAATCGGGCTTAAAAGCGGGATTGGTATAGATACGTTGATAGTTGAAAACTTTCAGCTGCTGCAAGGCCTGCCCCACTTCTTCACTGAAGCCGATGGCAGCGACGTCAGGTTCGTCAGTTGCTGCTTTCCGGACCTGCTGACTGGTGGCCAACAGGTCCGCGACCAGGGTGTAGACAATGGTGCCGTTGCTGTTACCGAGAAGACTAGAACAGCTCGCGGGAATATCCTCGCGGGAGATCAACCGAAGCTCAATGGCATCCTCGATGTCGCGACCGATGTAGGCGATGGTATCTGAGAGCCTGACCACACACCCCTCAAGGGTCATCGGTATCAGTTGCAATGCAGGGTCGTTCAATTTTGAGACGATCTCCCTATCATGAATAGAAAAATCCTTGTGGCTCTGCGGCCGAAGCTGACGGGCATGAACTTCGCCGTCATGGCAAAGAATGCCGTCCAGAACCTGGAGAGTAAGATTCCAACCAAGTCCCTTGCGTTCTACACGGTCAAGAAACTGCACTGACTGAATATTATGCTGAAAGGACGCCAGACCGTGTTGACGGCAGATCTGCGAGAGGATACGTTCGCCCTCATGACCAAACGGCGGATGACCGATGTCATGGCCGAGAGCGATCGCCTCGATCAAATCCTCGTTGAGCCCGAGAAAGCGACCGATGGTTCGAGCAATACGCGAGACGATCTGCACATGCAGAACCCGGTGAGTGACATGATCGTTGTCAACCAACGAGAAAACCTGGGTTTTATCGATATAACGGGTATAGGCTTTGGAATGGAGGATGCGGTCGGCATCTTGGGCAAAGGGTTGCCTGTGATCCGATAGGGTTTCACGGGTCCGGCGAACGGCATCACGGCTCGGGCAGGCAAGGACACTGAAACGGGCGAGCTCAAGATCGTCCAATTCCTTCCTGATAGCGTTCAGCCAATCTTGAGACTTTTCAGATTGTCGCGCAGCCATGGACCTCCCCAAAGACACCCTGAGAAAAAAGCAACCATAACAAAAACCCATTTTGAATAAAACAGATTTCTAGGACTAGATGGCCTGAAAATGCGGTATCCCGCAACACGGGGGCTTCTATTCTATATCGATCCTTTACAATAGGTGATCTTTTCTTGTGTTACTGCTCGACTCTACTTATATTTCTAATTTCTAGTCAGGGACATGTTCCTTTGAAACACGACAACATTCAGGAGATTCCGCATGCCAGAAAAGAAGTTGAAACCAGACCCGGCCAAAGTTGCATTCCTACGTTCTTTACCCACCGAAGTGAAAGCAACAATCACCGGAGAAGAGGCCGAGTTATTTATGTTCGGTACGGATATTCCGGAATCACTATATAATAAAATCAAAGATTACCTGGATGAGACCAACGACTAGGTCGGCCAGCGTCTGAAACTTTTCCCATGATCACACATCCAATCCCACTAGCGGGATTGGATGCATCCCAACAATCCCCTCATCACAAATGAATCCCCCCTCATTCTTACCAACAGCACCCCCTCTC
The DNA here is from genome assembly GCA_903896915.1 of uncultured bacterium. GTDB lineage: Bacteria > Desulfobacterota > Desulfobulbia > Desulfobulbales > Desulfobulbaceae > Desulfobulbus. Next base: position 1,882 of record CAITZN010000247.1, on the reverse strand, counting down.
GGCCGCCCCCAAAAAAACATAAAAATAACAATAAAAAACAGAACATTATATTAACAAATTAAAAACGACAACCTGTTCAACGGGTGCAGATTTTCGAGAACGCTTTAGCATTGCATAATACCATTTTTTGGTTTATCTTGACCCATTAATGTGTTGATCTTGTGTCATCGCGGCTGCTCACTTGGGTTACCGGCTTGACATTTTTTTATGCAATCGTGGCTAGTCCGCTCCGATGATGGGGCGGGAGATACTTAGAAACCCGATGGGAAAACCGATCACCTTTCTTGACAGCCTATTCCTTCACAGGATGTCACCTTGTCCTTCCTCAAGGGCTCTACGATTGATTCCCCACCCCATCTACCGACAAGATAAAAAAAACAGGCCTAAACGGTTTACATATGTTTTCCTGAGGTTCTTCAGAACCTTTTTCCATAGCGTTCATCTTAAACCTTTTCCGACAGTCGCCTGTCGGCAAACACCAACAACCGTGTAAGGAGAATGATCTTATGTCGCGAAAAATGGTCACTATTGACGGAAACCAGGCATGCACGCATGTAGCGTATGCCACAAGTGAAGTCATAACAATTTATCCCATTACGCCATCCTCACCGATGGCAGCTGATTCAGACGCCAAGGCCACTGCCAAACAAGAAAATATCTGGGGTTCCATCCCGGTTATTTCCCAGATGCAGTCGGAAGCCGGTGTTGCCGGTTCCATCCATGGCTCGCTGGGTGCTGGCGCGCTGTGTACCACCTTCACAGCTTCCCAGGGTCTGCTCCTGATGATCCCCAACATGTACAAGATCGCCGGCGAGTTGATCCCGACTGTCTTCCATGTTACTGCCCGCGCTATCGCCTGCCAGGGTCTGTCCATCTTCGGTGATCACGGCGACGTAATGGCTGCCCGTCAGACCGGCTGGGCCATGCTCTGTTCTCAGGATGTTCAGGAATGCCAGGACATGGCACTGATCGCCACCCAGTCCACTTTGGCCTCCCGCATTCCTTTCCTCCATTTCTTCGACGGTTTCCGTACCTCCCATGAGGTTATGAAGATCGAAGAACTGACCATGGATGATATGCGCACCATGATCGATGAGGATCTGGTCATTGCCCATCGCCAGCGCGCCTTGACCCCTGATCGCCCAACCATCGGCGGTACTGCTCAAAATCCTGACGTTTATTTCATCGGCCGCGAGACCGTGAACAAGTTCTACAACGCCATTCCGGGCATCGTCCAGGGCACCATGGACAAATTTGCCGCCCTCACCGGTCGTCAATACCACCTGTTTGATTACGTCGGCGCACCTGATGCAACCGATGTTATCGTTATCATGGGTTCCGGCGCCTTGACTGTGGCTTCCACCATCGATCATCTCGTTGCCGAGGGCGCGAGAGTGGGCATGGTTATTGTTCGCCTGTTCCGGCCGTTTGATCCTGCAGCTATGGTCAACGCCCTGCCGCCGACTGTTGAGCGCATCACCGTTCTTGATCGTACCAAAGAGCCAGGCTCCAATGGCGATCCGTTGTATCTCGACATTCGCGCTGCTGTTGGCGAAGCTGCCGAAGCCAACCCCACCATGTTTACCCCGGTAGTTCTCAATGGCCGTTATGGTCTGGGTTCTGCTGAGTTCACCCCAGCCATGGTCAAGGGCGTGTATGACAATATGGCATCGCTGGCCCCGAAGAAAAAATTCTGTGTCGGCCCTAACGATGATGTCACCTTCTCCAGCATCAAATACGACAAATCCTTCAACATCGAAGGATCCGATGTCTACCGGGCGCTGTTCTACGGTTTGGGTTCCGACGGTACCGTCGGCGCCAACAAGAACACCATTAAAATCATTGGTTCCGAGACCGAGAACTCCACCCAGGGGTATTTTGT
>CAITZN010000246.1 GCA_903896915.1 uncultured bacterium | reverse complement strand
TGCCGCATTTGATGTTCTGGCAACTACCACCGTTCTGGCCAACCTTGAAGATCAAACCAAGAATCAACCTGCTTCAAAAGGTTCGTCCAGGAGTGCTGATGTTGAAGCTGGAGCGAATATCTCCCAGATACAAATCAATAACCGGGGTAGAGGGATCATTTTTATTGCCGAGAAGAACGGTAAGTATCAGATAGTGCATAATGGCAAACTCGGCAGCATGTATGTAAGCATCGGAGATAGCGTACTCAGTCCGGATGGCCAGCGCATTGCGTACGGCGCCCAAAAAGCCGATACCTGGTGTCTCGTAGTTGATGGCAAGGAAGTCCAGGATGTTGCCGAACTTGGCACCCCGGTATTCAGTCCCGATAGTCAGCACATTGCCTATACGGCGCGGATTGGGAACCGTTGGAATTTCTTTGTGGACAATATCAGTGATGCCAGAGTCACTTCACAAGTCAGCAGATATTCATTCAATACCGATTCAACAAAAATTGCCTTTGTTGAAGGGGACAATGAGCAAAAAAAACCGCGCCTGGTCGTGAGTGACCTGGCGTTCAGCAAACAAATCAGCAAGGAATTTTGTGGCGCTTTAATGATAACCAGCGCTGACAAGAGCAGGGTTGCCGCTATCAAAGAAGTCAATGGTAAGCAGAGTGTGATCGATTTCAGTTTCGCGCGACCTGATGACGTCAGGGAAGGGCCTCAGTATGATGCTATTGGTACGCTTTCGATAAGCAGCGACGGGAGCTCTGTTGTGTATGCAGCTGAAAAGGGTGGAGCTCGCTTTCTGGTTCTGAACGGCAAGGAAGAACCAGACCCCGATGGCACTCAGATTGGCCCGTTTGTATTTCGCCCTGACAATAAAGGCGTTGCCTTTTTACTGGATTCCAATGGTCGCCCCTATCTGCATCAGGCTTTTTATACTGTGGGTATGAAAGAAAAGCAGTACGATGAGCTGGCTGATTTTGTCTATAGCCCTGATGCACGCTATTATGCATATTCAGCCAAGAAGTCGGTCATGGACAAGAAAGGCAGAGATATTTTTATCGTAGTGAACGGTAAAGAGGGGCCTAAGTTCGATATGGTCGTTTCACCGGTCTTTAGCCCTGACAGTAAGCTTCTGGTGTATCGTGCCCGCCAGGATGGCAAGCGCTTTGTGATCGTGGCTGATACGACCGGCAAGGTCATCAGGCAGCATCCCGCATACGAACAGGTATTTCAACCGGTTTTCACTGCTGACGGGAAATCGGTCGGATATGGAGTGAAGGATGGTAGCACGTTTGTCTGGAAGGTGGAGAAGTTGTAATGACTGAATTAGAGAGTCAATCCGATGCTGAAGTTGAGCATTTCCCCATAGAGCCCCGTTACCATCCGGTTCACAAAATTACGAGGAAGATATATGACTTCCTGGCCTCTTCAAAACTGGCCATGTGCTTGCTTGTGGCAATTGTGGTCAGCTGTGTTGCCGGTGCTACTGTCTTTCGCGGTGCACGGTCAACGGAGGTAATTTTTTCCGCATTGTGGTTCAACGGCTTGCTGATACTGCTGGTGGTTAACGTTGCATGCTGTTTTTTCGGCCGGATCTGGGGCCGGAAAGTGACAATCATCTCTTTTGGAATGATTTTGTTTCACCTTAGCTTTGTCGCGATGTTCATCGGCATTGTCTATAACAGCCTTTTTTATTTCAGGGGCGATATGAGGATTACGGAAGGGGAAACGCTGCTCAATAGTGAACGTCAAAGTTATGAAGGAGTTGATCGGGGCCGTTTTTTCAAGCTGACCAAGCTGAAAGGCTTGACTACCTTTAACCGGTTGCTGCCTGGTCATACAATTGCGGGAGTCAACAAGAGAGTGGCGTATGATATTTCGGTCGGTGAAGGGAATTCGATCACGCAGGATATTATCTATCTTACGCACAACCTCAGCTACAATGGCTTCACCTACCTGCCAAGCACAGAGGGGTATACCCTTCTGACTGTTCTCTCTGATAAACATGGAAATGAACTTTACGGTGCGTATGTGCCGCTTCAGGGACTCAAACAAAAAGATGATACCTTTTTATATACTACCGGAACAAGACATGGCCCCGGCACGATC
>CAITZN010000245.1 GCA_903896915.1 uncultured bacterium | reverse complement strand
TGCTCAACATCTGGAACGCCTTTTTCGTTCCTGGAGAGGCAGCCCCTTCCAAGTCCAAACTCTCCCGCTTCTGCAAGGCACATTTTCTCTCCTGGCAGCGAATGCGCGAATGGATGGATGTCCATGAGCAGATCAGCCGCCTGCTCAGAGAAAACAAAAGCGTTCGCCTCAACGAACTTCCGGCTGGTTTTGATGCCATCCATATCGCATTGACCAGCGGTTTCCTGCGCAATATCTGCCTGAAAAAGGAAAAAAATATCTACCTTTCCGCTGGCAACAAGGAGGTGGTCCTTTTTCCCGGTTCCAGCCTTTACAATAAAGGGCCGCAATGGGCGATTGCGTGCGAATTCATCGAAACCACCCAGATGTTTGCCCGAACAATTGCCGCCATCGAGGTCGACTGGCTGGAACGGTTAGGAGGCGATCTCTGTAAACGCTCCTGGTCGGACCCTCACTGGGAGAAAAAAAGCGGTAAGGTCCTGGCTCTGGAACGGGTCAGCCTCTTTGGTCTGCAGATTGTCGCCGGCCGTAAGATTGAATACGGCCGAATTAATGAAAAAACTCTGCTTGAAGCACGAGATATCTTCATCCGCAGCGCGCTTATTGAGGAACAACTGGGAGGGCAATACCCCTTCCTCGAACACAACGCCGCCCTTGTGGCTAAATTTCAGGAGATGGAAGAGCGGTTCCGCCGCCGCGACATCGTGGTTGACGAAGAGGTATTGTATAAATTTTATGATGCCCGCCTGGGTCAGGTCTATGACCGGTTCACCCTCAACCGGCTGCTGCGGGCCAAAAAGAACGACCGCTTCCTCCGCATGACCGAGGAGGATATCTGCCTGGCCGTGCCGGACAGCGAGGAACGCTACCGCTTTCCCGCCCACATCCGCGCCGGAGAGATAGATCTCGAACTCACCTACCTCTTTACCCCCGGTGACGAGGCTGATGGCGTCACCGCCTGCATTCCCCGCCACCTGCTGTCGCACCTCAATCCGCAGGTATTTGAATGGCTGGTCCCCGGCCTGCTGCCGGAAAAGCTGCTCCTGCTCTGCAAGCGACTTCCCAAACAATTGCGCCGCCGTCTGGTGCCCCTGCCCGACGCGGTCGACCGGATCATGGACGGCCTCTCTCTGAACCATGGGTCGCTCTACCTAGGGATGGAGCGCGCCATACTACGGGCGTATCAGGTAGTGGTGCAACGCAGCGACTGGCAAGCCGATACGCTGCCACTCCATCTGCGCATGCGCTTCCTCCTGGTTGATGAGCAGGGGGCCAGACTTGCCAGCAGCCGCTCGTTTAGTGAACTGCTCCAGCAGGGGGAAAACGTCGGCATCAAGTCGGTGCGCCAACAACTGACCCTGCCGCCAGTGCGTGACATGAGTCCAGACGACCTTGACAGCATTGAAAAGAAACTGCCGCTGACCGATGCCAACGGTAGAGTGATAGGTCTCTTCTTTCCTGCTCTCAAGGTCGACGAACTGCACAACATTGTTCAGCTTCACTATGTCGACAGTGAGCCCCAAAGCAGACGGATGAACCGCCTGGGGCTGCAATGGCTGTACGGGCAAGCGTTCCCCAAGGAGATAGGAGCAATCCGCAAACTGTGCAAAGCTTCGCTCACCGGACTTTCCTCCTCCTGGCTCGCCCTGGGAGCCAAGGTGTCGGCTGCGGAACTGCGCTCCAGCCTTCAGGCCTTTCTTCTTGATGCGGTCTTTGCAACAGACGAAGGGGAGATCCCCTCCTGCGAACGGTTCCGGGAGGTGGTTGCCAGTGCCGGTGTCCAAGGAGTGCTGCGCACGGCAACATCCATCCTGGAAAAGGTCACCAGTACCCTGCAACAACGGCGCGTGGTCAAGCAGAAGATAACGGAATGGGCGGCACGGGCGAGAACGAATAAGAATTACCTGGAGTCGCGGCACAATGAATATCTGAGCGCCTTGGCACAGATAATGCCTGAAGATTTTCTCCAGTCGCTGCGTTCAGAACAACTGCTCCACAAAACCCGATATCTCCAGGCCCTGGCCCTGCGCATCGAACGGGCTGAGCATTCACCGCTTAAAGACAACAAAAAGGCCGAACGGTTAATGACCCCGCTGGCCCGATTGCAACAACTCACCCATTTCAGCAATCCCTCCCCCCCCTGCCTGCTCTGTCAGCAGGAATACCGCGAACTGCTGGAGGAATTCCGGGTTTCGATCTTTGCCCCGGAATTGGGGACTGCTCAACCGGTTTCAGAACAACGCTTACTGCAGAAATGGCAGGAGATTGAAACTGTCTGCCGCAGTGTTGAGTGAAAAAGATTTTTTCTCTTCCGAGAGGCTAACAATACAAAAATTATTGAAATAATATTTACTTAAGCCCTGGATGCTCGTTGATTTCGTTCTCGATCACATCGGGGTCGGGTGCGTTGTATCGGATGACATTGTGAAGAAGAAACAGACTTTGGGGATCAATCCTGGTGAAGAGAACGCTGACGCTCTCCCCATCGCAGCGGACAATCTCGCCAAAAATCTCAATTATCAAGTCGGGATTTTCCGGATCAAGTGGGAGCCTAAACTGGCAGGGCGTACCCTTCTCAAAGTGCATGTCCGCCACAAACAACAAACATCCTCCAACACTGAGATTACCAACTTCAGAAAATAAATATCGCTGTTCATTCACAGTCAAATACGCGGCCATGCCAAAGCTAATACGGCTAAACCTTCTTTTTTCCATCTTTTTCTCCCTTCACTTTTCCTTCTTCTGCTAAATGAGAAATATACGACCTATAGCAAGGTATATTCTAAATGGGACAGTTCTTGCAAATTTTTTATCCACCTTCGCAACGAAGGCTTCAGGGACAGAAGGCTACAGCCGAACAGCTTGTCGCATGCGATAGGTTTTTGGCTTTATACATGGCGTTGTCGGCCAAACGGAGAAGATTCTCCGGGGCATCTCCATCCAGCGGGTAACAGACCACGCCCATGCTCGCTGTCGGCACCAAGGTCGCGCCTTCAATTGTCAGTGGCTGCTCAATCTGTTGCAAAATATTTTGCGCTATAAATTCAGCATTTTCCTTGCCTCCTACTTCGGGAAGGATGAAAATGAACTCATCCCCGCCGAATCTGGCCACACTGTCGGATTCACGCAAACAGGCCTGCATCCTCCCGGCC